>CALZEZ010000184.1 GCA_945643825.1 uncultured Lachnospiraceae bacterium | reverse complement strand
CTTCGCATCACCGCCGGATCAAAATTCTTAACAAGATTCGTCGCAAGGATTTCCACGCCGGCATACTCCTCCATCTTCTGCAAGAGGAAGGAAACCTCTGCGTTCGCGTGTTTGTCATTGGTTCCGTTAACCTCGGTGCGCTGCGAGAATATGGCATCTGCCTCATCAAAAAACAAAATGATATTTCCCTTTTTGGCTTCATTGAATACCTTCGCAAGATTCTTCTCTGTTTCACCGATGTATTTGCTGACTAACTGACTGATATCAACCCGGTAAAGCTCCATGCCAAGCTCCTTTGCCAGCACCTGTGCGCACATCGTCTTGCCCGTACCGGGCTTACCGTGAAGCAAAACCGTAACACCCTTGCCATACGCCAGCTTTTTGTTTAAACCACATCGCTCTCCCACCTGATATTTGAGATTGACACGCTTGATAACCAGCTCGAGTGTTTTCTTCATCGATTCCTTCAGTTCGATATCCTCCCAGCCAAAAACCGCCGGAATTCTGGTGGCAAGTCCCTCAAAATCAATACTGCCTGCTGAGAATACCGCCCTCTCGAGATGCCTTCTTTCAATACATTCGCAGCCCTCCATTTTTCGATACAGTTCGGACTGCTCCATCACCCGTCGTATCATTCCGGGCGTCAGGGAATACTTTGACGCCAGATGATCTGCACAATCCAGCCGCACATTGGGGTATTCGCCCATGACCCCGTGCCATACCGCGTTCTGCAGCGAGATATCCTCCCCAACCGCGATGTCAGCAAACGGGAGTTCCATCTGCTTTGCTTCCTCCTCGGACATGGAACAGAAAACCATTTCGTTCTCTCTCAGTAAATCCCGTAGCAGCTCCCTTACCGATGTATCTGCTCTTCTCTCCTTCCCATTATCCTGCAGATAGACAATCGGACGCTCGAGGAAGCATTCTGTCCGAAGCTCCGACGTCACCGTATCAAACTGTGTGCTGTTTAACTTCTTCAGTTCATCGAGCCGGATTACAAGCAATTTTCGGTTCATGTCCTGCGCAAGCTTATGCAATAATGATTTCTTACCACTTTGCGCACTTCCCTGCAGGCGGATAAAGAACCCTGCCGGGGCATGCACACCGGACTCTGTGTCAAAAAGAGCATGAAGCTGTTCCAGATAGCGTTCGACACCATACAAGGTCCTGGTATTTTCATAATATCTGTAATACTGGTGATAGCTGTCGCCAGACTCCGGTATTGCCCGGCATCGTCTGATAATCGTCTCCCGAAGTCCAATCTCCGAACCAAAGAAGATCTGTCCCCTGCCCTTTGCCACGCAGTATCTGCCGAACCCACAGGCAGCTGAGAACAGCTGCAGAAATTCATCCGAAGTAATCGCAACTGCATAGCGCATCAGATCAAAGTAAAATCCACACGTTGTCTGCGTTTCCTTGCGAAGCGAAAGATATGCCCGATATCCCTGGTAGCAGCTCCCCGACAGCTGCGGAAGCAGAAGAAGCCAGAATAGCAGCTTCTCCTTTCTGGTAAGCTTGAGTCTTCGCAGCAGGGCAACAATCGGAATCCCATCCGCGCTCAATTCCTCACGCGCATCCAGTGAATCCATGAGCGCTTCCATTACCTCGTGCGCCTCCTCTAACGACGGATCGAGAAACGCCTCTGCAGCAAGATCAAAATCGTCTGTCCGGGTATTCTCATCCAGCACATAATCAAACAAATGATCTAACAGTATCTGATATTTACTTATTACTTCCTCATTGTCCCGAAAGGGGAGTCTGCTGTCACGCGTATCCCAGTCCATCTGTCAGTCCCTTCTATTCTCCAAACGCATTTCAAAATCTGTTAGTCCTTGATTCCATCAAATGCCCACTGTGAATTTTTCATGTTTCCAATATACATATCACTATAGGTTGTCATATAATTCACTGATTCCGATGCACCAATTGCTGCTGCAGTGCTAAAGCCACATATAAAACTACCGATCGCAAAATAAATATGAAACAGCTGATTCAGTCTGACATCCTCTTCCTTGGTCAGATCAAGGAATTCCGGATCCCTTTCCGCCAGATGACAATCCACCTGAATACTTGAAAAAAGATTCCTCAGCTCAAAATAGTGCTCCTCAATATATTCAATGGAAGGAACCTGACGGTGGAAGCGTTCATCAAGCATCTCATAATGCTCCCGCAGATGTTCCTTATAGGTTGCAAGTCCCTTCCTGTTCTCCTCCAGATACGCTGCCTTTCTCTCCGGAACATCGGCATCCCGCCGCAGTGCCCCGGCAGAAAGCTGCTTACACATCGTCGCAAATTCTGCCTCCGTCATCTTTCGGAAGGACGGCAGGCTCTCCACAACATCGTAGGAACGGAAAAACTCCTCTCCGAGACTGCTCTTCTCATCGGACACTTTCTTGTATCTTCTCTTTGTGAGCGCCGCCCGTACTTCCAGCAACTCCATCTCAGACTGCAGATTCTTAAGCTCCGTCTGCAATTCCTCGGCTTCCTCTTCGTCAGCCGTTTGGAGCTTCTTCTTAAGCTCCTCCACCTGATCCTCACACTGCCGGTAATACTCGGCAATATTTTCAAAGCTCGGTGCTCCATCCAGACCCATTTTCTCCTTCACAAGATCATCACAGCTCTGTACACGATTAATGTACTCCTCATGTACGAACTCGACCCTAAGATCATTAGTACCAACTGCCATGTGTTTCTCCTGAACATTTTCTGACTTGTAATAGCGGTCATAGGCACTATCCTGCAAACTAGCAGATAATCTTAGCATATCCTTTGCAAAGCTCAGAAGCAGCTCCGGAGTAATCTGCTTCTGATTCTCCAAGGAATGTTTCGAGACCAGCTTCAGCAGTTCTTGCTCTGTAAGGCATCCCGGAACTAACGCCCCCTGATCATAGGCTTTAATCATGCTGATGGCTCTTGCCTTGTAGGCATAAGCCTGCACTGTTTCGCACTTTAGTTCAAAAAGCTCCTTATCCTCCCCACAGAAATTATCCTTAATGGAACCGCCATTTGGATCATCCGGATCCTGATATTTCCCAAGATCCGTCATCTGCATGCCAAACAGACTAAGCTCCTGAAGCTCCCCCAGCTTTGCAAGCAGATCCTCATCCGTACCATTCTGGAGTCGACTGGTATCGAAGTCTCTCATTCGTTCCAAGTAAGGAATAACCAGATTTTTCACCGCTCTCTCCGTCTCGGGCGAACGCTCCGGTTCCTTTTTCTGTACTATCTGTCCGGCTGCTTTAAGCCTCGACTGTTTAATCTCTTCCTGTGCCCTCTTTTCCGCAAGCTGCTTTGTCAGTACGAGTGTTTGCAGCACTTGTTCATTGTGTGCGTGCTGTCCGGGCTCCATCATCATCATGAAGCGCTTATTGCTGCCGCTGATGAGCTCCTTTGCATGCTCCCCATATTTGCTCTCTGCCAGAGACTCCAAAATCGCCTGCTTCTCACGATACCGGTCTGCATAATCCGCAGCAGGAGTCACGGCTGCCTTTCTTTCCTGCGCATGTGCATCGTTCAGATTCACATACTCCCCTACGATCAGAGATTCGACCTCTGTCAAATTAGTACCCAGAATAAGATGCTTGATTCCTGCCCGAATACAGTCTGTCCGGTGAAGGATCATTGTCATTTTTCTTTCCAATTCAGTCCGACGTCTCTCCAGAAGCTTTCCCACGTTATTCGAGGAAACCTGCTTATTATCAAACTGTATCGCTCCAATTGCCATGGATGGCACTTTTAAGTCTCCGTTTACCTCCATCAGATGGTAAAGCTCCTGATACAGGAGGTCTATCTGCTTTTTGTTTTGCGCATACTCCGTCGAATGTGTCTCCAAAAGCTCCTTGATCTTTGCAATCTCCTCGTACTGGTAATCATGGGTCATGTGCTTTGATTCGATAAAGCCAAACCGTTCATTTTTCTTCATGTCTTTTCGATAGCTTTCAAAATCAGGCTCCAACCGCTTCGCGCTCTCCTTGATCAGCTTGTCCGCAACCATCTCGTCAATAGATGTTTTTTCTATTTTCTCACGGATTGTCCTGTTATGCTCCAGATGCTTGGCTTTCTCCTCCTCGCTCAG
>CALZEZ010000183.1 GCA_945643825.1 uncultured Lachnospiraceae bacterium | reverse complement strand
GTTGTAGGTAATGCCAAGCGCTCCCAGTGCCGAGCGAAACGCCAGTTCCGCATTCATATACATCTTCCACATCGGATCAAGTTTCAGCTGCTGCTCTCTGGATAATGCCTGCACGCTCCCCGGATTGGCATCATAACCGCCTAACTGCTTCTTCCAGCTATCTAACTGCAGCCTTATCGTCGCATAGTTTTCCATAACATATTTCGGAGTCAGCATATCCGCGCGAATCGTCTGCTCAAAGAAGTTGCCCGCAGGATTTCCATTTCCTTCCCGCTTTCGCTTCTCTAACTCCTTTACCTGTTTCTTTAGCAGATTCTTCTTTCTTTTCTTCTTCTTTGACTCCTTCTCATCCTCGGGCAGTGCTGGCATATCCGAAACCTTTTCCATCGTCAGAGGAGGCTGTTCATAACGACTCGTAAGCTGTTTTGAGGTCATCATCACAGCTATTTCTCTTTTCTCAAGATACTCCTCCGTCATCTGCTGCCGCTGCAAACGATCCTGCGCAAACTGATTTAGTTGCTCATTGGTCATATCCTGTTTAAGCTGATACATATTATCCATCCGATGCTCTCCCCTCCTGAATGGCAAAACGAAAAATCATCTGTCCGGTTATTCTCCAAACGTATTCTTAAAGTCCTTTTTGTACACGCCTCCGATTACCTGTGTATATCCAAGCTCCTTAAACAGCGGCGTATACTTTACTACAGCTTCTGCAATCAGGTCTTCCATCTTCCCAATCTTAATCGAGATTTCCTGATTCTTATCCACATAATCCTTGTTTAAATAAAAAAGCTCTTCATCCCGGTATTTTCCTCTTAAATATTCCAAAGCATCATACTCCCTGCCTAACTCCGTCTGGTTTACCAAAAATGCTGCAAGAAGCTCCTTGTCCTTCTGCGCCATCTCAGCTGGAAACTGGGTTTTTTTCTCCTCGATCTGCGCTTGTATCAATGCCGCAAGTGTCTCTTTTTTCTTCTGTAATTCTTTAAAAAACTCTGCCTTAAACTCTGGCGTGGAATTACCGAACTGATCAAAACCATACTCATCCTCGGTCTCCTCAATCTTCTTCCAGTTCTCATTGGCATTCTCCGCACGCAGCTCCTCCTTATCGAAGGTAAGCAGCTGAAAGAGAAGCGCATGCCTGCTCACTTGCATAATAGCATGGAACGCCCGAGCCGGATCCCCGCAAGTCAGCTCCGTCTTTAGCTTCTCTGCACTTGCCAAAACCTCCGTATCATGCTCCGTTGCCTTTATGCTTTCAAAAGCACCCTCTGCAAGAGATGCAATCTTTGCCTTGGCCTCCTGATACCAAGCTCTATAATTTGTCATATAAACACTGCTTGCTAACGGATATTGATCCAGGTAATGTTTCAGCTCCACAACTCGCGCTATAAACTCAGTCTTTGCACCCATATCAGCCTTCTCAATGTTATCGATCTTCTGACTGAGCTGATGAAACCTTTCAAACATTAACGGCGATTGACTAGCTTCCAGTCTCATCTGCCGGCTCTTCTCCTCATCGTCCCTCGTTTGAATGGTGCGCTTAAGCCCTTCGTACAACGGAATCTGTTCTTCTAATTTTGCATGAACCTGTATTGCCAGCTCGGTACGCGCGCGCTCCAGCTTGTTCCTGCTGCCTGCCGGATGCGCCGCAATGTAGGCTTTCAGTGTCTTCTGGTAGGATCTTAGATCTGAAACAGATTCTGTGCAATCGCGTGCGTTATTCATAAGGCGACTAGCCTGTCGATTCAGTATCACCTCAATCTGCGCAAAATCCTCCGGCACATCTGCTCCTGCCAGTTCCGTGTAGTGATCCTTCAAAGCAGAAGCCGCCTTTCTGCTTTCACGAATTGGCTCCTTACCGGTCTCGATCTTCTGATTGTGGGCCGTAAGCTCTGCCTGAACCGCTTCCCTTGTCTGCGCAAGCTTCTCCTCAAGCACCTGTGCTTCGGGCTGGACACCACCCTGTTCGATAAAATCAATCGAATCCTGTGCCCGTCGCATTACCGAATGCAACCTATTATAGGTTTCCTTGTAGTTTTCGGTACTCATTGCTGCCGGAACACTAAAGGTACATGCAACCCCAGCGATTGCATTATAGGTCATAACCAAATGATACAGTCTGACATCCTCTTCCTTCGTCAGATCAAGGAATCCCTGCTCCAGCTCTACCAGATGAGAATCCACCTGAACATTTGCAAAAAGCTGCTGAATCTCATCATAGTGCTCCTCAACATATTCAATGGAAGGAATCTTATGGTGGAAGCGTTCCTCAAGCATCTCATAATGCTCCCGCATATGTACCTTATAGGTTGCAAGCCCCTTCTTGTTCTCCTCCAGATACGCTGCCTTTCTCTCCGGATCATCCGCATCCCGCCGCAGTGCCCCGGCAGAAAGCTGCTTACACATCGTTGCAAACTCCACTTCCGACATCTGCCGGAAGGCAGGCAGACTCTGCATGCTCTTGTAAGAGCGAAAAAGCGGTTCTTTGATACCGGAAGCCTCATCGGACACTTTCTTGTAATTTCTAATAGAGAGTGCCGCCCATATTTCCACCGAATCCATCTCAGCCTGCAGAGCCGTAAGTTCAGTCTGTAACGCCATAGCTTCCTCTTCATCCGCTGTCTCAAGCTGCTTCCTAAGCTCCTGCTCCTGATCCTCACACCGCCGGTAATACTCCTTCAAATCTTCGAAGTTCGGCGATTTCTTTAGGCCCATTTTCTCTTTCACAAGCTTGTCACTGGCTTCTACACCATTGATAAATTCCTTTTGTGCGTACTCGGTTTTTAAATGATACAGCCCCATTTCGGCATATTTCTTCGCAACATTTTCTTCTGAAAAATAACGGTTATAGGCAGTATCCTGCAAACTAGCAGATAATCTTAGCATATCCTTTGCAAAGCTCAGAAGCAGCTCCGGAGTAACCTGCTTCCGATTCTCCAAGGAATGTTTCGAAACCAGCTTCAGCAGCTCGTTCTCTGTAAGGCATTCCGGAACTAAAGCCCCCTGCTCGTAGGCTTTTATCATGCTGATTGCCCTTGCCTTGCAGGCATATGCCTGCACCGTTGCGCACTTTAGTGCAAACAGCTCCTTGTTTTCCCCACAGAAATTGTCCTTAATGGAGCCGCCATTTGGATCATCCGGATCCTGATATTTCCCGAGATCCGCCATCTGCATGCCAAACAGACTGAGCTCCTGAAGCTCCCCCAGCTTTGCAAGCAGCTCCTCATCCGTACCATTCTGGAGCAAACTGGTATCGAAATCCCTCATTCGTTCCAGGTAAGGAACTACCAGATTTTTCACCGCTCTCTCTGTCTCGGGAGAGCGCTCCGGTTCCTTCTTCTGTACTATCTGTCCGGCTTCTATAGGCCTCTGCTGTTCAATCTCTTCCTGAGCCATCTTTTCCTTGTACTGCTTTGTCAGTACGAGTGTTTGCAGCACTTGTTCATTGTGTGCGTGCTGTCCGGGCTCCATCATCATCATGAAGCGATTACTGCTGCCGCTGATGAGCTCTTTCGCCTGCTCCCCATATTTGCTCTCTGCCAGAGACTCCAGGATCGCCTGCTTCTCACGATACCGGTCTGCATAATCCGCAGCAGGATCCAAGGCTGCCTTTCTTGCCTGTGTATGTGCATCGGACAGCTCCACATACTCCCCTACGATCAGGGATTCGGTCTCTGTCATATTTCTGCCCAGTAAAAGGTGCTTGATTCCAGCCTGAACACACTCTGCCCGGTTACGGATCATTCTCATCTTGTTGGCCTGTGCATCCAGACGTTTTTGCAGAAGGATCCCCACCTTCTTGGAAGAGACCTGCCTCTTGTCAAACTGTATATCTGCAATTGCCATGGATGGCTCATTTAAACTTCCGTTTACCTCCATCAGACGGAAAAACTCCTGATACAGGATGTCTATCCTCTTTTTGTTCTGTGCATACTCCTGCGGATGTGCCTCCAAAAGCTCCTTGAGCTTTGCAACCTCCTCGTACTGGTACTCATGGGTCATGTGCTTTGAGTCGATAAAGCCAAACCGGTCATCCGCCTTCATCGCATCTCGAAATCCCTCCAGATTTGGCTG
>CALZEZ010000182.1 GCA_945643825.1 uncultured Lachnospiraceae bacterium | reverse complement strand
AAGCCGTGCGAAAATTATTGACGAATAAGGTATCATCATTGCAAGCGGAGATCTGTATCCCAGTGAAGAGGAACAGATCAGTATTTACGATGAAGATTATGACAGTCCATTGAAGGCAGTTGCAGGTGAGATTCTAAGCACCAAGGAGGGCATAACCAGTACAGGCAGTGGAAGCGATGCTGTCTATATTGCATATGCGACCATTCCGGACACAGATTGGACACTTTGTATTGCCAGTCCGGTTTCCATGATTATTGAGCCGGCCGTTACCATTCGAGAAAATATTGATCAGAATACGGAGCGTGTAGCTGAGTCGGTTACAAATGGTGTTCGTACCGTTATAGAAAACTGTCTCGTACTTTTTGCCGTTATCATCCTTGTAGTAACGATTTCCTGCGGAAAGCTGGCAAAGCGTATTTCTGATCCCTTGCAAAAGCTCGAGCAGGACGTACGGGAGATCAGTCAGGGACATTTTGACCAGCGAACAGACGTTGATACCGATGATGAAATCGGAAATCTTGCGCATTCATTTAACTATATGACGGAATCCCTGCAGCATTACATTTCTGATTTGAAAGAGGCAACTGCAAAGGAAGAGCGTATTGCTTCCGAGCTTTCTGTTGCAACAGAGATTCAGGCATCCATGCTGCCAAACGTATTCCCGGCTTTTCCGGAACACAAAGAATTTGATGTTTATGCAACGATGACCCCTGCGAAGGAGGTAGGTGGTGACTTCTACGATTTCTTCCTTATTGATGAAGATCACCTTGCTCTCGTTATGGCAGACGTATCCGGAAAAGGAGTTCCGGCTTCACTCTTTATGGTCATCGCAAAGACCTTGATTAAGAATCGTGCGCAGGCGGGAGGAAGCCCGGCAGAGATTCTCAGCTACGTCAACGATCAGCTTTGCGAGGGGAATGACGCAGAATTATTTGTAACGGTATGGCTTGCTATTCTGGATTTATCGACAGGAAAGGGTGTTGCGGCTAATGCGGGACATGAGCATCCGGTCATCAGGAGAAAAGATGGTGACTTTGAATTGATTGTCTACAAGCATTCACCTGCGGTTGCGATTATGGAAGGCATGCAATTCGCCGATCATGAATTTGAATTACACCCCGGGGATATCGTATATGTATACACGGATGGTGTACCGGAGGCAACAAATGCGGATAATGAATTGTTTGGTACGGATAGATTACTGGAAGCACTAAATCAAAACAAAACAGCACAGCCTAATGAGCTGCTTCCGGAAGTGAAGAAAGCAATAGATGCATTTGTCGGTGATGCACCGCAGTTTGATGATATTACAATGTTAGCATTTAAATTTTTTGGAAGGTCATAAGAAATGAGGAGGAGATTTCCTCCTCATTTCTTGACAGAATCGTCTTTTTTCGGTAACATCTAATAGATTCCTTGTACCTTGAAAATCGAATATCACTATTATTTGATAATCCTGATAGATTTCCCCATAGCGCCATGTCCCTCATGGAGGGTGACGAGGAGAAGGGTGATCGAAAATTCGGCGGATGCTCTTCCGTGCACATCGGGTGCGAGATATTTCGGCAAATATGCGGGTAACTGCAAAACAAATACGAAATAACCGATGAAATAATTATGTTTTACGGAATACAATATTGATAGAAATAAAGAAATGGAGAAAGATATGTGTGGAATTATTGGATATATAGGACCAAAAGAAGCAAAGGACATTTTGCTTGATGCTCTTGAGCTTCTCGAATATCGCGGGTATGACAGTGCAGGAATCGCATTGAATTCCGGATTTGAGAATCCAATTGAAGTATTGAAATGTGCTGGAAGGGTGAGTGATCTGCGCAAGCGATGCGAGGGTGACAAGGGCAAAGGAAACTGCGGAATCGGACATACCAGATGGGCGACTCATGGCGGTGTGTGTGATGAGAATGCGCACCCACATCAGTTTGGTAACGTGACAGTCGTTCATAATGGCATTATCGAGAATTATAAAGAACTGATGGAGCATTATCATCTTGCAGGAGATTTGACATCCCAGACCGATACAGAGGTTGCAGCAGCAGTGCTGAATCATTTTTATCAAGGTGATCCATATGCTGCAATACGCAAGACGGTGCTGAAACTGAAGGGAACCTTTGCGCTTGTTATTATGTTTGAGGATCGTCCCGGTACAATTTATGCAGTGCGAAATGTAAGCCCAATCGTTGCGACCTGCTGCGAGGAGGGCTGTATGCTGGCATCCGATGTAACAGCGTTATGCCGCTTTACAAACAGCTATTTTGTGGTACCGGAATTCCATGTGTTAGAGATGAATGAGAGCGGACTCAAGCTCTACGACATGTCAGGAGAGGAAGCGATTCCTCAGTATATGACAGTAGATTGGGATGTAAGCCGTGCGGATAAGGGTGGATATCCCTTCTATATGGAAAAGGAGATTATGGAGCAGCCGGATGCAATCCGTCGTACGATCGAGGGACGCATTGTGAATGGAATTCCTGATTTCTCAGTGGATGGAGTGCCGGATGAGATTTTTACCGAATGTGAGCGTGTGATTGTTGTGGCTTGTGGAACCGCGATGCATGCAGGACTGGTGGGTCAGGCGCTGATTCAGTCAAAGCTTAGAATGCATGTCGATGTAGAGTATGCGTCGGAGTTTATGTATGCGGATCCTGTTGTGGATGACAAGACTCTTGTGATTGCTATTTCCCAGTCGGGAGAGACGATTGATACGCTCGAGGCATTAAAATATGCCAAGAAGCAGGGCGCCAGAAGTCTTTCTATTATTAATGTGCGCGGGGCGTCGATTGCCAGAGAATCAGATTATGTGCTCTATACATTGGCTGGTCCGGAAATCGCTGTGGCAAGTACCAAGGCATACACTACACAGCTTGCAGTACTATATCTAATGGTAGCAAGAATGGCTTATCTTCGTGGCACCATGAGTATAGAAGAGATTCACGAGTTTGTTGGTGAGCTTGCGAGAGTGCCTAAGGTTATGGAGAGTGTTTTGTCAAGAAGACAGGATATTCATAAGTTTGCGCGAGCGATTCTGAATGCAAAGGATGCCTTTATGATTGGACGCGGACTGGATTATTCCATTCTCCTGGAGGGCTCACTCAAGCTTAAGGAGATATCCTACATTCATACGGAGGCCTATGCATCGGGTGAACTCAAGCACGGAACGATTGCGCTGATCACAGAGAATACACCGGTTATCGCCGTTGTGACGCAGAAGAAGCTGCATGATAAGGAGATGAGCAATATCCGTGAGGTTAAATCCAGAGGTGCATCGGTTACGCTCTTCATCAAAGAATCCTATTTTAGCCAGGAAGGGGAACAGGATTGGTCCGGTATCTTTACACTGCCGGATATGTTGGATGAGTTCATGGTAATGCCTGCATCCGTAGCATTACAGCTGCTTGCCTATTATGTGTCCATGGACAAAGGCTTAGATGTTGACAAACCGAGAAACCTCGCAAAGGTAGTAACGGTAGAATAAAATGGAATCAGTAGGATTCAAATAATAGTGAGGGTACAATGAATAAATTTTTGAAAGAATTTAAAGAATTTGCATTAAGAGGCAATGTTATGGATCTGGCGGTGGGCGTTATTGTCGGTGCCGCTTTTCAGGGGATTGTTAACTCCCTTGTCAATGATATTATTTCTCCGATCATCGGGCTGGTAGCCAATCAGGATTTAAGCTATCTCGTTGTTACAATTGCTGATGTGGAGATACATTATGGTGCATTTATCACAGCCGTGATCAATTTTGTGATTATGGTATTTGTGATTTTCCTGTTGGTAAAGACCATGAACAAGATTGCATCCATTGGCAAGAAAAAAGAGGAGCCGAAGCCGGTAACCAAGGAGTGCCCATACTGCAAGAGTAAGATTCACATCGATGCGGTAAAGTGTCCGCATTGCACGACCTCTTTGGAATAGGTGAGATATGATTGATGTGATTATCGTAGGATCCGGACCGGCGGGACTTTCTGCTGCGGTATATGCAAGAAGAGCCGGAATGGATACAATGGTGATTGAGAAGAATTTCATGGGTGGCGGTCAGATTCTGACGACAGCGGAGGTAGATAATTATCTGGG
>CALZEZ010000181.1 GCA_945643825.1 uncultured Lachnospiraceae bacterium | reverse complement strand
GGTATCCTTCCCACACCTTCCTGAGAATACACATGTGGTAGAGGAACTTGAAAATGAGGTGAAAATTGATCAGGTTGTTATCGGCTCCTGCACGAATGGCAGACTTGATGACTTACGTATTGCCGCTAAAATACTTAAAGGTCGTAAGGTTGCAAAAGGAATTCGTTGTATCGTAATTCCTGCCACACAGAAAATCTACATGGATGCTATGGATGAGGGGCTCTTAAAAATCTTCATTGAAGCCGGAGCTGTTGTAAGCACACCAACCTGTGGTCCCTGTCTTGGTGGATATATGGGAATTCTTGCAGCGGGTGAGCGATGTGTATCTACAACCAACCGCAATTTTGTAGGTCGAATGGGACATGTGGAATCTGAAATATATCTGGCCAGTCCTGCTGTAGCAGCAGCAAGCGCAGTAACCGGAAAAATTTCTATCCCGGAAGAACTTGGATTATAGGAGGCGAAACGATGAAAGCAGCAAGAGGTCAAGTATTTAAATATGGTGATAATGTCGATACAGATGTAATTATTCCTGCCAGATATCTTAATTCCTCTGATCCGGCAGAGCTTGCACAGCACTGTATGGAGGATATTGATAAAGACTTTATCAAAAAAGTAAAAACGGGCGACATTATCGTTGCTGATAAGAACTTTGGATGTGGCTCTTCCAGAGAGCATGCACCGATTGCCATCAAGGCAGCCGGAGTAAGCTGTGTGATTGCGTCCACTTTTGCAAGAATTTTCTATCGCAATGCTATCAACATCGGTCTTCCTATTATCGAATGTGAAGAAGCATCTGCCGCAATCAAAGCAGGCGACGAGGTGGAAGTAAATTTTGATTCCGGAATCATAACTGATATCACAACCGGTCAGACCTTTAAAGGACAGGCATTCCCGCCTTTTATGCAGGGTATCATCGCTGCAGGTGGTTTGGTCAACTATATCAACCGTAAATAAAATGAAAAAGGATCTGATTTTTGTTGGAGTCATCCTGCTTTTTGCCGGCATTCTTCTTATGTGGCAGAAGGTGACGTCTTCGAACGGTAATCGCGTACTCGTAAGTCAGGATGGGGAAGTGATTGCAAGCTATGATCTTGATTGCGACCGCGAAGAACTTCTAACGTTTGAATCCGGCTGTAATTATCTGAAGATTACAGCCGGAAAAGCATCCATTGTACAGGCAGACTGTCCGGATCAGATTTGTGTTCATCAGCCATCTATCTGCCATGTCGGAGAGACGATCATTTGTCTTCCTCATAAACTTGTTGTTGAGGTGACAGGCAATAAAGAGCAGAAAGAGGAAGGTTATGATGCCATATCGCAGTAAAGTGATTATGACGGCAGTGCTTGGATGTAGTCTGGCACTTGCACTGATATTATCTTATATTGAAAGCTTGCTGCCACTTACAATTGGAATCCCGGGAGTCAAGCTTGGATTGGCGAATCTTGTAGTCATTGTTCTATTGTATCTGTCTGATTGGAGATGTGCACTTGCCGTTGATATAACGAGAGTCATTTTGGCCGGTTTTCTGTTTGGTAATCTGTCAGCTATTCTTTATGGGTTATCCGGTGCAATAGTAAGCTTTCTCTTCATGCTTGTTATGAAGAGATTACATTTTAAAATGGGAACCATAAGTATTGGTGGAGGAATTACTCATAATATCGGGCAGTTACTTGTAGCTGCCTTTGTGGTAGAAAACGGAAATGTTTTCTTTTATCTGCCATGGCTGATCATAGTCGGATGTTTTACCGGTGCAATGATTGGAATCATAAGCAGTTTGGTTTTACCCTATTTAAAAAGGAGTATAGTCTTATGATAGGATTTGTCAGAGGGATTATTGCTGATAAACAAGAAGATAATGTCCTGATTGATGTAAATGGTATCGGAATTAATGTCAATATCTCGGGGAGAACTGCTGAAATTCTCCCGCGAGTTGGTCAGGAGACCCAGATTTATACCTACACCTGTGTAAGGGAAGATGCGTTCCTTCTCTATGGATTTCTTACAAAAGATGATTTGAATATTTTTAAACAATTGATTAGTGTAAACGGAATCGGTCCAAAGGGAGGACTTGCAATCCTTTCTGTCCTTACTCCGGATGATCTGCGATTTGCCATTTTGTCAGGAGATGCAAAGGCAATTGCCAAGGCGCCCGGAATCGGAGCAAAAACAGCAGAAAGAGTTATTTTAGAGCTACGGGATAAGGTTTCTATTCAAGAAACAGGAATAGGGCAGGAAATGACCGCATATGAGTCTTCAGAAGAGAATATTTCTGTTCGAAATGATGTAGTGGAGGCCTTGGTTGCACTCGGGTACGGACAATCAGAAGCCTTAAAGGCAGTAAAGCAGGTTGCGAATTACGAATCCATGGACATAGAAGAGTTGTTGAAAGCCGCCCTGAAAAAGATGTTTTAGGAAATAAGGAGAAGCTTCGATGGCAGGAAGAATTATTGAAACCAATATCACGGAAGAGGATGTCAGACTGGAAGGTTCCCTTCGTCCTCAGACTCTGAAGGAATATATTGGACAACAAAAGGCAAAAGAAAGCCTGCAAATCTATATTGATGCTGCCAAGAGCAGAGGTGAGAGTCTGGATCATGTATTATTCTATGGTCCTCCAGGACTTGGAAAAACAACCCTGGCCGGGATTATTGCAAATGAAATGGGAACACACATGAAAGTAACCAGCGGTCCTGCAATTGAGAAACCGGGAGAGATGGCTGCAATCCTTAACAATTTACAGGAAGGTGATGTTCTTTTTGTCGATGAAATCCACCGGCTTAACAGACAGGTGGAGGAAGTTCTTTATCCGGCTATGGAAGATTTTGCCATTGATATTATGATTGGAAAAGGAGCCTCTGCCAGATCGATTCGTCTCGATCTTCCAAGCTTTACTCTTGTTGGAGCGACTACAAGAGCCGGTATGCTTTCTGCACCGTTACGGGATCGCTTTGGCGTGATTCACCGACTGGAGTTCTACTCGGATGAAGAATTAAAGCTGATTATTCAACATTCCGCAAAGCTTTTAAAGGTTGAGATAGATGAAGCTGGTGCAATGGAGCTTGCAAGACGTTCCAGAGGAACCCCGAGACTTGCCAATCGTATTCTCAAGAGAGTACGTGATTTTGCGCAGGTTCGTTATGATGGCATCATCACGGAGAAGATAGCAAATACTGCATTGGATCTAATGGATGTTGATAAAAGAGGTCTGGATCACATTGATCGCAATATTCTGCATACCATGATAGAGAAATTCCATGGCGGTCCAGTAGGTCTTGATACACTGGCAGCTGCCATCGGTGAGGACGCAGGAACGATTGAAGATGTCTATGAACCATATCTAATTAAAAACGGCTTTATCAATCGTACCCCAAGAGGACGAATTGTGACAGAATATGCTTATGCACATTTAGGACTTGAAATTATGTAGAAACATGCTATATAATAGATATTGTATTTTAGGCAATGGGTAAATGGCATATTTTGTAGAGGGGTCAACACTATGTCAGAGAAAACGGATACAGAGGTAATCATCGGAGGGAAGGTTTTTACTTTAAGCGGATATGAGAGTGAAGCGTATCTGCAGAAGGTAGCATCCTACATTAATAATAAACTGGCAGAGTATCAGAAATCTGACAGCTTCAAACGTCTTTCCGGTGATATGCAGAATGTTCTATTACAGCTAAACGTAGCGGATGATTACTTTAAAGCAAAAAAACAGATTGAGCTTCTTGAGGAAGAGATTCGCAACAAGGAAAAGGAATTGTATGATCTTAAGCATGAGTTGATTGCATCGCAGATCAAGCTTGAAAATGCCGAAAAGCATGCAAGAGATATGCAGGTGGAGTTAAACGAAAATTCACGTAAAGTCGTTCGATTGGAAACAGAATTAAAGGATTATAAAAAATAAAGGTGAAGCTGTCTTTCTTAAGGCAGCTTTTTGTGTCGTATGGAAAAAATGGTTGAATTATTAGCGCCGGCAGGCAATATGGAGACCTTGAAAGGGGTCGTTAATGCAGGAGCAGATGCTGTTTATCTCGGAGGTGATAAATTCAGCGCACGCGCTTTTGCAGATAACTTCACAATAGAACAGGTTT
>CALZEZ010000180.1 GCA_945643825.1 uncultured Lachnospiraceae bacterium | reverse complement strand
ATTTACAAAGGAAAATGATTCATTAGGATGTGCAAAGCTGGTTGTCTTCTGTAATGCGCCTGACGATAATCCGTTTATGGCGGGTGCCTTTCATGGTGTTACGGAGGCAGACAAGATAATCAATGTCGGTGTGAGCGGACCGGGGGTTGTGAAAACTGCACTGGAGAAGGTTCGGGGAGAGAGCTTTGAGGTGCTGTGTGAGACGATCAAAAAGACAGCGTTTAAGGTGACACGTGTGGGTCAGCTGGTAGCAAAGGAGGCATCAAAGATGCTGGGGGTACCATTTGGTATCATTGACCTGTCATTAGCGCCCACCCCGGCTATTGGTGATTCTGTCGCAGATATTCTGTGTGAGATCGGCTTGGAATATGCGGGAGCTCCCGGGACAACAGCAGCACTTGCCTTGTTAAACGATCAGGTAAAAAAGGGCGGTGTCATGGCATCTTCCTATGTAGGAGGATTAAGTGGAGCATTCATTCCGGTCAGTGAGGATCAGGGAATGATCAATGCGGTGGAAGCAGGTGCCCTTACACTTGAGAAGCTAGAAGCAATGACCTGTGTCTGCTCCGTAGGACTTGATATGATAGCAATTCCCGGTGATACGCCGGAGACAACTATTGCCGGAATTATTGCAGATGAGATGGCGATAGGAATGGTGAATCAGAAGACGACAGCTGTTCGTATCATTCCGGTTGTCGGCAAAAAGGTGGGAGAGCAGGTGGAATTTGGCGGATTGTTAGGCTATGCACCTATTATGCCGGTAAATCCGTATTCCTGTGAGGCGTTCGTGAACCGCGCAGGAAGGATTCCCGCGCCGATTCACTCTTTTAAAAACTGATTATTATATTTTGAGGAAAGGCTGTCTGGTTTCCACAGGCAGCTTTTTGTTATATTTCTGAACAAGTGCGGCACGATACAGGGCACTAACCTGCAGTTCCTTCTCCAGGCATGCTTTGCCGACAGGAGACAGGGAGGACCAGACATCTGCGACCTTTGAAAATAATGGAATCCTGGACGCGCTTTTCAACATGGAACATAAGGTGCGGGTATTACTCTGATCTCCTATTCCGAGAATTCTGGCATAGAGTGAAGAACTGGCCTCTGACAGACAGGCAAGATCCTGCTTGCGCAAATCTAACAAAATATGAGTTAGACATCGATAAATCCGTGATGTTGTCAGATTGGGTGACCATAGCTTTTCGGCCATTTCGCAAAAGGAGTGAAAGGCTGGCAGCTGTCTGCCTATTTTATTGGATAGATCTCTGTTACAATCAATATAATCGCCAAATCCCTCCGAATATCCACAGATTAGCTTGTATTGCAGCATGGAATTGAAATCATCAGGATAGAGAGGCCCCCATAGCCCGTATGCCTGTTTTAGGACAGCAAGTGCAGCCGGAGGCATGTAAGCCGTTAGTTTGTCTGGTGTGTTGGATTCTGACAGATGATTTCGAATGGCAGTTGCAGAGGACATAACATGGTTCAGTTCAGTATCCAAATAGCCATCGCCCTCACGTTTGATGGCATAGGGACGGATGGTACTGGATGTCTGGATCAGCTGCTTGAGGTATTCCAGAGCAAGAATGTTGTTAGGGGAACCGAGTAGCTCGGAAAGCACTTCCCGCGAAAGAGAAATGTCATGTCCGCCCGAGGAGAGTTCATGCCAGACTGCTTCTTCCCTTGCGGCAGGGAAGGTGCGCCCTTTCTTCAGGGCATTCTGAAGAACCGCCTGGAACGAGGGTGATTCCTCCGATAATACAGAAGCAATCTCCTTTAGTAATTCCAGATCGTCTGTTTCGCATCCAAAACAGAGGGTGTCAATGCAGTTCAGTTCATTTAGTATGGCAATGGAGCCTTTTGCAAAGTATTCGGCACTTCCGGTTGCATAATAAACAGGAAGCTCAAGGACGATGTCAACCCCGCAGGAGAGTGCCATACGAGTGCGAGTATATTTATCAAAGATTGCAGGGGTTCCGCGTTGGACAAAATCGCCACTCATTAGAACTAAGATGGCATCTGCACCGGTTTTATATCGAATTTGTTCAAGCTGGTACAAATGTCCGTTGTGAAATGGATTATATTCTGCAATAACAGCGGTGATATGCATGGATGTTTCCTTTCTTCTTGGTCTGTACGTTCTATTATAGACAAATCAGACTGGGATTTCCACCACCGTTTTTTGGAAATACAAGGAGATATGGAGAAGTTATATTTTGTATAGAATTTTGCACAATTTTTGCCGGTTTTCAACTTGTAGAAAACGTAACAATCCAGTATAATCAAATTGAAAACGCTTACATTTACGGAGAAGGAAAGGAATTAGAGCTATGTCTTACATTGATACCATCAAACAGAAAGCAAGAATGGACAAAAAAACAATTGTGCTTCCGGAATCAAATGATAAGAGGACCTTGATTGCGGCGGCACATATTATAGAAGAAGGAATTGCTGACATCATTATGGTTGGTGATGAGGAGAAGATTATGGATGGTGCCAGATGGCTGGAGGTCGATCTGGATCAGGTAAAGGTAGTCAATCCCAAGAACTGCGAGAAGTTTGAGGAATATGTCACGCTGCTTTATGAAACACGAAAGGCAAAGGGTATGACGGAGGAGAAGGCAAGAGAGATTCTTCTTAATGATTATCTGACTTTTGGAGTTGTGATGGTAAAGGCAAATGATGCGGATGGAATGGTGGCTGGTGCGTGCCATGCAACGGCAGACACATTAAGGCCTTCGTTGCAGATTTTAAAGACGGCGCCTGGCGTGAAGCTTGTTTCTGGTTTCTTTGTCATGGATGTTCCAGATTGTAGCTTTGGAGAGAATGGAACCTTTATTTTTGCTGATTGTGGACTGAATCAGGATCCGACAGCTGAGGAGCTTGCTGTGATTGCGGAATCCTCTGCTAAGAGCTTTAAGAATCTGGTGGGAGGAAAACCAATTATTGCGATGCTGTCCCATTCAACAAAGGGAAGTGCAAAGCATGCTCTGGTGGATAAGGTGGTAGAGGCAACAAGGATTGCACATGAGATGTATCCGTCTCTTACGCTGGATGGTGAGCTGCAGTTGGATGCTGCTTTGGTGCAGAGCGTCGGCAAGTCGAAGGCACCCGGATCGTAAGTAGCTGGACATGCTAATGTTCTTATTTTCCCGAATCTGGACTGTGTTAATATTGGATATAAGCTGGTGCAGCGCTTGGCAAAGGCTGAGGCTTATGGTCCGATGCTGCAGGGTATTGCGAAACCGGTAAATGATTTATCGCGAGGCTGCTCCTGGCAGGATATTGTTGGTGTAGTGGCATTAACTGCAGTGCAGGCACAACAGATATAGGAAAGGATGGGATAGCAATGAATATTTTAGTGATTAACTGTGGCAGTTCTTCTTTAAAGTTTCAGCTGATTGATTCTGAGACCGAGAAGGTGATTGCAAAGGGACTTTGTGAGAGAATCGGAATTGAGGGAAGCTGTATCAATTACACTCCGGCAGGCGGCGAGAAGAGCAAAACCGTTGCCCCGATGCCGGATCACACGACAGCAATCAGGATGGTATTAGATGCGCTTACAGATCCGGTGACGGGTGTTGTGAAGGATCTTTCCGAAATTGGGGCAGTAGGGCACCGGATTGTACACGGTGGGGAGAAGTTTGCATCCTCTACGGTGATTACAGACGAGGTATTAAAAGCAATTGAAGAATGTAATGAACTGGCACCATTGCACAATCCGGCAAATCTGATTGGTATCTCTGCGTGTAGGGCACTGATGCCGGAAACGAAGATGGTTGCAGTGTTTGACACGGCATTTCATCAGACGATGCCTGAGAAAGCCTATCTGTATGGAATTCCGTATGAATATTATGAGAAATACAGAATCAGACGTTATGGCTTCCACGGAACAAGTCATAGCTATGTATCAAAGCAGGCAGCGAAGGTGTTGGGCGAAGCTTATGAAAACTTGAAAATAATTGTTTGTCATCTGGGTAATGGAGCCAGTGTCTCTGCTGTAAGGAACGGAAAATGTGTAGATACCTCTATGGGACTCACACCATTAGAGGGACTGATTATGGGTACCCGTTCCGGTGATATCGACGCCGCTGTCGTGCAGTTCATCTGCAA
>CALZEZ010000179.1 GCA_945643825.1 uncultured Lachnospiraceae bacterium | reverse complement strand
GTTAAGATTTTATGATGATTTATAATACAAGAAGAAAGAGATTCTGCCATAATTCCAGCTGTATTGCCAGATAATTACAAAAATGTTTCATCCTGAAACGGACTCTCGCCTTTCTTCCGTTCTCACTGCAGGCAAGAAGAAGCCCCTTGCCGATCCCCTTCAGATAAATGCCGCCAAGTCCTTTTGCTGTAAAGAATAGTGTTTTTATTAATATGCCGGCAAAAATAAAAGGAAGGTTTAATAAATGCTGAGCCAAGGGCATATTCTTCCAGATCAGATAGATGCTGTTTCTCGAGGCAAGCGTCACCTTGAAAGCGTTATGTCTCGAGCCGGATACGGCACTCCCCGCGTGAAGCACCTGTGCCTTCGGCTCATAGCGGTTGACATAGCCGTATATCCGGGCACGGTATCCGATATCCACATCCTCCAAATAAGCAAAATGTGCCTCATCAAACAGTCCGATCTCAGAGAGGACAGCCCGGCGGTAAATCGCCGCACCGCCACATGCGGAAAAGACAAGACAGGGCTTATCATACTCTTCTGCAGGCTTTCCTTTTCCTCTGCCAAACGCATAGCCCAGCGCACAATAATAGTCACCGGCATCGTCCACCAGCTGTCTTTGCTGCATCACGAGCATCTTGGCGGATGCCGAAAAGGTGTCCGGGTGCGCGTCAAGATTGTCCTCCAGCGCCTTCACAAACCCCGGGAGCACCTCCGTATCATTATTTAAAAGAAGTACATATGGCGTCTGTGTTCGGGAAATCCCGGTGTTGACCGCCCCGCAAAACCCCGTGTTTTCCGGCAGATAGACTACTTCTGTCGGCTTCCTTCCCCGGTAATCCCGCAAAAACGCAACACTCCCATCAGTCGAGCCGTTATCCACCACACAGACGGCAAATTCCTCGTCCAGACTCTCCAGTGCCGCAAGGCAGCCCGGCAGATAGGTCATCCCATTGTAATTTGGAACGATCACCGTCGTCTTCATATTCTAACCACCCACTTCGGATCCCAGTAAATCCGATAGCCCTTCTCTCTCACCTGTCTGCAGAATTCGAGACTGATTCTCTGATAGATGCGCTCGCCAATGATTGTTTCGTCCTGCACGTTGTCCTCAGCCTGTATGTCCTCGCTCTGTGCCTCCGTTTTATCATCCGTCAGCTCTCTCACCATAGAAAGCTGCTCCCAGAAGCTCTCTGTCGAAAAGTAATCTCTGGAGCAGGCACTCTGCGGAACCTCACAGGAAAAGAACTGCTCAAACAGCTCCTTACACTCCAGCCTTACCTTCATGCAGCGCACATCAACTGCCCAGGCATCCTGCGCAAGCGCAGCTCGGTGAAGGTAACCGCCAAAATGTGCATCGATGCCAACATAGAGCGGATCGCCCTCTTCTGATAAAATACCTGATGTTATTTTATTATTGTGTCCCAAAATCTTGCCACCCATCACGCCGACATCCGGTCGCTTATACCAGAAATCCTCCCGGTAATCCACCTCATAGAGGCCAAGGTGCGTCGTATTCTTCACGGTTGCCCGGATTCCTCTGCGCTCTAAGAAATCCTCCAGTGCCCGTCTGCCCGCCTCATAGGCATAAAGCTTACTCTGTGGATTCTCGGCAGTGGACATCGAGTGACAGCGCCAATGGTATAAAATCTCCGGAACATGTACGATCAGATCCTCTGGTATTAAATCATCCTTTAATATCTTGTCAACAACGCGAAGTGCCAGGTCGTAGTCCTGCGCACCGTCATAGGCCGGACGAAGCTTAAGCTCCTGTATTACCTCACGGCGCAGCAGCATAAGATGACAGATATAATTGTTGGTTAAGAACAGGTCTAGATTAAACTCCTCCTTCTTATGCGGTTCATAGTAGTAGTTTCCGGTTCCGTCACACTTATCTTCGTCTGAGTAGATCAAAACCGGTGATTTCTCCTGTATCACCTGTGCCATCTCATAGAGCGCATCGGGCGTAAGCAGATCATCATGATCCAAAAGCCCAACATACATCCCGGTGGCTTCTTCTATCGCAGCATTCGTATTACCCGAGATTCCTTCATTCTCCGCAAGACGCACATAGCGGATTCGCGCGTCATCATAGAGCGCGATCATCTTCTCTACCGCATCGGTTTTGCTTGCATCGGCAAGAATCAGTTCAAAGGATTCCCAGGTCTGCGCGAGACAAGAGTCAATCAGTGCCGTCAGATACTCCGGCTTTGTCTCGTAGGCCGGAACGAGTAAGCTGAAGGTTACCGGATTTTTCTCATTTTTCCAGGCCAGCCGCTGCAGCCCCAGCTCCTCCTCCGAGGGCGCCATGTAGGTATAGTGACTGTAGTCAGCCATGCCACCCGGGGTGAGCCGCTCCATCACCGCATAATAGGTTTCCTTTACTCCGTTTCGCTTTAAATAGTTGAGTGTTTTATTGATATAATTGGCCAAAGCTCTCTCCTTTTACTTTCAAAAAATCGGATGCCGACGGCATCCGATTTTCGGTCATCAGTCTTATAAATAGCTCTTCAACGCCTCGGTCAGTGCCTGATTCCTTGCCTCAGCATCCTCTAAGCTATTACCCTTAACACCCATATAGAACTTAATTTTGGGTTCGGTTCCGGAGGGTCTTGCACAGCACCATGCATCCTCAGATAACGCAAAGTATAATACATTGGATTCCGGAAGTCCGGTTTCACCGGTCTCTCCGGTTTCGGGCACCAGAGTTTTTCCGGTCTTATAATCCCTGAACTCCTTAACTACCAGATCACCAAACCGCTTCGGAGGATCCTTGCGAAGCTTCTCCATGAGTGCTGCGATCTCCTTGGAGCCGTCGATTCCCTTCATTGTGATGGAATACTGGCTCTCCTTATAATAGCCGTACTTCTCGTACAGTGCCAACATCTGATCCCAGAGAGTAATGCCCTGCTTCTTGCACCATGCGGCAAGCTCACACAGGCACATCACGGCAACAATTGCATCCTTATCCCTCGCATGTGTTCCTGCCAGGCATCCGTAGCTTTCCTCAAGACCAAACACATAATTGTTACAGCCTGTCTGCTCAAAAAGCTTAATCTGCTCTCCGATGAACTTAAAGCCGGTTAATACTTCGATATAACGCAGTCCATAATTCTCGGAAATCGCACGAGCCATATTCGTCGTAACGATCGTGGTCACAAGTGCGGGATTCTCCGGCATCTTACCGGTTGCCGTGCGCTCTCTCAAAATATACTCTGCGATCAGCATACCGGACATATTACCGGTAAACGGAACGTACTCGCCCGTCTTTGCATCCTTGGCATAGATACCGAGACGATCGGCATCCGGGTCGGTTGCAAGCACAATATCCGCATCCTTTTCCTTCGCCAGGCGAAGTGCATACGTAAACGCCTTCGGATCCTCCGGATTCGGATAATCTAACGTCGTAAAGTTCGGGTCAGGATTTTCCTGCTCCGGCACAACATAGACATTTTTAAAGCCCAACTCGGACAAAATCCGGCGAACCGGAACATTTCCCGTTCCGCAAAGCGGTGTATAGACAATCTTGATATCATCGGCTACTTCTTTGATGATCTCCGGGTGAATAATCTGCTTCTTTAATTCCACCATATACTGATCATCAATGTCCTTGCCGATCACTTCATAAAGACCTGCTGCCATGGCATCTGCCTTTGTCATCGTCTTCACTTCATTGTAATCGGTCACTTTGGAAACCTCATCGATGATCTCCTTATCACGGGGAGCTGTCACCTGTGCGCCGTCCTCCCAGTACGCCTTGTAGCCATTGTACTCGGGCGGGTTATGGCTTGCCGTGATAACAATACCGGAAATACATCCCAGCGTGCGAAGTGCAAAGGAAAGTTCCGGTGTCGGACGAAGTGATTCAAACACATATGCCTTGATTCCGTTTGCTGCCAGGCATAATGCTGCTTCATCTGCAAATTCAGGAGACTGGTTACGGGAATCGTAGGCGATTGCCACACCCTTCTTCTCTCCGCCCTGCTTCTTGATGTAATTGGCTAATCCCTGTGTCGCCTTTCTGACGGTATACATATTCATGCGGTTGGTTCCTGCGCCGATAATACCGCGAAGTCCGCCGGTACCAAATTCCAAATCCTTATAAAACCGCTCCTCAATCTCCGCCTCATTG
>CALZEZ010000178.1 GCA_945643825.1 uncultured Lachnospiraceae bacterium | reverse complement strand
ATGGTAGACGGTACCGGAATGTGTGGTGCATGTCGTGTAACCGTCGATGGCAAGGTAAAATTTGCATGTGTAGATGGTCCTGAATTTGATGGTCATCTCGTAGACTTTGATCAGGCTATGAAACGTCAACAGATTTACAAAACAGAAGAGGGGCGTGCTTACTTACGTGAAAAAGAGGGCGCAACTCATCATGGCAACTGCGGAAATTGTAACTAGGAGAGGAATCAGATCATGGATGTATTAAAGAAAACACCTGTAAAGGAGCAGGATCCCCAAGAACGTGCCAGAAACTTTGAAGAGGTATGTCTGGGATATACAAAAGAAGAAGCAATTGAAGAGGCTTCCCGTTGTATTAATTGCAAAAACGCGCAATGTATCAAAGGTTGTCCTGTTGCAATTAATATCCCTCAATTTATCGACCAGATAAAAAACGACCAGATTGCTGAAGCGTATCAGACAATCAGTGAATCTTCTGCATTGCCCGCTATTTGCGGTCGTGTATGTCCGCAGGAGAGTCAGTGTGAAGGAAAATGTATCCGCGGAATAAAGGGTGAACCTATCTCCATTGGTAAATTGGAGCGTTTTGCCGCAGACTGGGCAAGCCAGAACGGAATCAAACCTGTCTGCACTGCCGAAAAAACAGGGAAAAAAGTTGCTGTGATCGGTTCTGGTCCTGCAGGACTTACCTGTGCCGGTGACCTCGCAAAAAAAGGCTACGATGTCACCATTTTTGAAGCTCTTCATGAGGCCGGCGGAGTACTCGTCTATGGTATTCCTGAATTTCGTCTTCCGAAGGAAAAGGTCGTTCAGAAGGAGATTGATAATGTCAAGGCACTTGGTGTAAAAATTGAAACAGATGTCGTTGTCGGCAAATCCGTTACGATTGATGAGCTGTTAACAGAAGAGGGCTTTGATGCCGTCTTTATCGGCTCCGGTGCAGGTCTTCCAAAATTTATGGGAATCCCCGGAGAACAGGCAAATGGCGTTTTCTCTGCAAACGAATATTTAACCAGAAGCAATCTGATGAAGGCCTTTCTGGAGGATTCTGAAACACCGATTATGAGAGCAAAGAAGGTTGCTGTTGTCGGCGGTGGTAATGTCGCTATGGATGCAGCACGTACAGCACTACGTCTCGGTGCAGAGGTGCATATCGTATATCGTAGGAGTGAAGAGGAATTACCTGCCAGAGTGGAAGAGGTTCACCATGCAAAGGAAGAGGGTATTATCTTCGATCTGCTAACGAATCCGGTCGAGATTCTGACAGATGATAATAGCAATGTCCGAGCTATCCGCTGTATCAGAATGGAGCTTGGCGAACCGGATGAATCTGGAAGAAGAAGACCTGTTGAAGTAAAGGGCTCTGAATTCGAGATTGAGGTAGATGCTGTTATCATGTCTCTGGGTACATCTCCGAATCCACTGATTTCTTCCACAACGGAAGGCCTGGAAATCAATAAATGGAAATGCATCGTAGCGGATGAAGAAAACGGACAGACAAGTAAGGAAGGCGTCTACGCCGGTGGTGATGCAGTTACCGGTGCAGCAACGGTGATTCTTGCAATGGGGGCTGGAAAAGCTGCTGCAAAGGGAATTGATGAGTATCTTTCTACAAAATAAATAATTGGGTATACAAAAGCTAGGAGGGTTAATTATGGCATGGTGTCCAAAGTGTAAAGCACAGTATGTAGATGGAATAACAATATGTGCAGACTGCAAAGTTGAACTGGTTGATTCTCCATCCATACAATATGTGGAAAAGAAAGAGGAGCCTGAACCAGAAGTATTTAAAGAAAACATTGAAGAAGAGGAGCAGCATCTGACCGCTAAGTCAAAGAAAAAGTCATCCTCAAGTGCCTATATGAGTAGTGCACAGCGTGTGGAGGATAATCGTTCTTCTGCATATACATTACTAATTGTAGGCGGTCTTGGAATGATTGCAGTCATTCTGATGGTTACCGGTGTAATTCCATTTATGGCACATTCCTCCACTCGTTATTTAACCTATAGCGTCATGGGAGGACTGTTCCTCATCTTCATTATCATGGGAATTGTTTCCTGGCGTAATGCCAAAAAATATGCAAGTAGAGCTGCCTTTGAGGATGAGCTAACTGCTGAAATGCGTAAATGGTGTCTTGCAAATCTTACAAAAGAGAAAATCACACAGATGCTGCCTGCTGAAGAACGTACACAACCGGAAGAACTCATTTATTTCAGTCGTATGCAGGTGATACGCGCCTGCATAAGTGCGCAGTATATGAATCTGGATTTCGCTTTTCTGGAACGCTTCGTCGAGGATATCTACGCGGAGATTTTTGAATCATGAACATTACACTGATTACCGTAGGCAGGATCAAGGAGTCCTACCTACGGGATGCTATAGCAGAATACATGAAACGACTTCAGAAATATTGTAAACTCGAAATCATAGAAGTTGCGGACGAGAAGACACCGGATGGTGCCTCTTTTGCTTTAGAAGAACAAATTCGCCAAAAGGAAGGGGAACGAATTCTAAAACAAATTCAGGATGATGCCTATGTGATTACGTTGGAAATTCAAGGTAAAATGTACGACTCCGTTGCTTTTGCCAAAGAAATTGAAAAAAAAGCCATTTATGGAACAAGTCATATTCAATTTGTGATAGGTGGCTCCCTTGGACTTTCCAAGGAAGTATGCAGTCGTTCTAACCTGGCTGTAAGCTTTTCCAGGATGACATTTCCCCATCAGCTTATGCGGGTAATTCTGCTTGAACAAATTTATCGGGGCTTTCGAATAATTAACGGCGAGCCCTACCATAAATAGGAGAGAGAAGCCTATGAGAATGTATGATTTAATTCTAAAAAAAAGAGAAGGAAATATGCTATCTCAGGATGAGATAACATTTATGATACAAAATTATACCGCAGGACTCATTCCGGACTATCAGATGTCTGCCATGATGATGGCGGTATATTTTAATGGAATGACGGAGGAGGAAACTCTGAATCTCACAATGGCAATGGCAAACAGTGGAGAAACACTTGATTTGTCAGAGATTGAAGGAATCAAGGTTGATAAGCATAGCACCGGAGGCGTAGGTGATAAAACCTCCCTTTCACTCACTCCGGTTGTTGCCGCATGTGGATTAAAGGTTGCCAAAATGAGCGGTCGCGGTTTAGGCCATACTGGAGGAACAATTGATAAGCTTGAAAGCTTTACTGGTTTTTCCACAGATATTTCCATCGAACAGTTTATTTCAAATGTAAATCATCACGGCATCGCCATTATGGGACAGACCAAAGAGCTTGCCCCTGCCGATAAAAAGCTTTATGCTCTCCGAGATGTAACGGCAACCGTCGATCAGATGTCATTAATTGCAAGCTCCATTATGAGCAAAAAGCTTGCTGCCGGCGCCGATGCCATTGTTCTTGATGTCAAAACAGGGAGCGGTGCTTTCATGAAAAAGCAGGATGATGCTGTCGCCCTTGCAAAAGAAATGGTTCGTATCGGAAATGGAGCAGGAAGAAAAACGATTGCAGTCATTTCTAATATGGATCAGCCACTTGGAAATGCTGTAGGTAATGCCTTAGAAGTAAAAGAAGCAATTGCGACATTGAAGGGTGAGGGACCGGATGATTTTACTCAGCTGATCTATGAACTCGGCGCTCAGAATCTGATACCAAGCAAATACTGAGATACAAATGAAGATTAATTCAAAAGGATTTTGTAAATCTACTTGCAAAGAAGCTCAAAAAGGGTGGCTATCTTTATCTTGTCACTGACTGGGAGGAATATGCTGAGTGGATGATAGAAATATTATCAGGAGAGGAATTACTTTTTAATCCATATGAGTGTTATGCTCCTCCTAGAGAGTGGAGGCCTCGAACTAAGTTTGAGCAAAAAGGCTTAGATAAAGACTATAAAATTAATGAAATTTGGTTTGTGAAAAGGTAATCAGGTGTAAAAGCCTGATTTTTTTTGCCTTATTGACAGCTATTTTTCATAGTGATATCATTTTGATATCAAAATAATGCGGAGGAGAAAAATGATTGTTTTCCGTTCAATTACAAAAGAGTATAAAGAAGGCGTAAAGGCTGTTAATAATTTAAATCTTGAGCTTGAAGAAGGAAAGATATTTGGCTTCTTAGGACCAAATG
>CALZEZ010000177.1 GCA_945643825.1 uncultured Lachnospiraceae bacterium | reverse complement strand
CACAGAAATATCCAACTGCCCTGTTGCTGCCACAGCATCTGTGTGAAACAGAATCTGATTCTCTCTGGCAATCTTTCCGATATTACTGATCTGCTGAATCGTTCCGATCTCGTTATTTGCCATCATGATACTGATAAGCACCGTATCCGGGCGAATTGCTTTCCTGACCTGCTCCGGGTCAATCACCCCCTCGGCAATTGCCCCCTCAGAAACCTTGGGAGACAAATATGTCACCTCTACACCGGCAGCCTCCAACGCCTTTAGCGGATGTAAAACAGCATGATGCTCCATCTGTGTGGTGATCACATGACATCCGGACATCCTCCTTGTCTGCCTTGCTGCATTTACGACTCCCCAGATTGCCAGATTATCTGCTTCTGTGCCACCGGAAGTAAAACAAATCTCACCCGGTGCAGCAGCAATTGTCTCAGCAATTTGCATGCGGGAAAGTCGGATTGCCTTCTTTGTCATCACCCCCTGATGATGTATACTTCCCGGATTTCCATAAGAATCCCTCATATATGGTAGCATAGCTTGAAACGCAGCATCCGATACTCTGGTGGTTGCAGCATGATCTAAATATATCATAGTAATCTCCTCTGCCTGAAACATTGTAGCATCATTATAACATATTACGCATATAGTTTGTTAAGATTTCAACCATGAGGCATGACTATGAAAATGCGTTCGACCCTTGTAAAAGGAACGATCCTGTTAACCGCAGCAGGCATGTTCTCACGACTGATTGGGTTCTTCTATCGTATATTTCTTTCCAACGCATTTGGAGCCGAAGCGATCGGCATCTATCAGCTGATTGGACCAGTACTTGCTCTCTCTTTCTCCATCACTGCAGCGGGGCTTCAGACATCCATATCCAAATTCGTAGCAGAGCAGACCGCTTCAGTTAAAAAAAAGCCTCAGCACGTATTATGTACCGGCTTACTGATTGCTCTCCTGCTTTCCTGTAGCTGCAGCTTTCTGATCTATCATTATTCTGACACTCTGGCAGTATCCTTTCTTCATGAAAAGCGCTGTGCCCCACTTCTGAGAATACTTACCTTTGCGCTACCGCTCGCCAGCCTCCATTCCTGCTTTAATGGCTATTTCTATGGTCTTAAACATACCAGTGTTCCGGCAGCGTCCCAGATTCTGGAACAGCTGGCAAGGGTTTTCACCTGTATCAGTCTGTATTATTTCTTTTTATCTGCCGGCAAGACACCGACCATTGCACTTACCGTTGTCGGTCTGGTTGCAGGAGAAGCAGTCTCCGCATTGTTCTCGATTCTAGCTGCCTATTATCATTTTGAAAAAAGGACCTTAACAATCCTGCCATTTTCCTGTACAGAGATGCTTTCTTATGCAAAGAATATCATACGAATGTCGCTTCCTCTCTCGGCAAACCGTATCGTAATCAATCTACTGCAGAGCTATGAAGCTGTACAAATTCCTATCAGACTTCGAAGCTTTGGACTCTCCCTTGAGGATGCCCTGAGCATTTATGGTACATTGACCGGAATGAGTCTTCCTGTCATTCTTTTTCCCAATGTAATTACCGGTTCCGTCTCCGTTCTATTGCTCCCGACAATTTCCTCTGCACAGGCTAACTCCGACCAGAAAAGAATTGCACAGACAATCTCCAAATGTATCCGCTATTGTGTTCTTATTGGTCTCTCTGCCACCGTTTTTTTTCTGCTGATTGGAAAAAAACTTGGAGAAATACTCTTTCACAGTAAGGATGCCGGAAGCTTTCTGGTAATATTAAGCTTCTTATGTCCTTTTCTCTATCTCTCCACAACACTGACCAGTATTTTGCATGGACTCGGAAGAACCGCTACTTCCTTTTTCCTACACCTGATCTGTCTTCTGATTCGTCTTGGCTTTGTGTTTCTCCTGGTTCCGAGAATGGGAATTGATGGTTATCTTTGGGGATTAATAACAGGCGAGGCAGCCGGTACTCTTCTATGTCTTTTTGCCTTACGAAAGGAAATGCAATCGTCTTAAGCTTGCACTCCCACCTTGTTTATACTATAATGTGGTGAACTAGGAGGACAAAAGAATGTCATTTCAATATATCAGACTCTTACCCACCCCTGATGAAATCAGAGAACAATATCCACTTCCTGAAGCATGCAAAAGGTTAAAACAGGAACGCGATGCAGAAATTCGCAAGGTCATCACCGGAGAAAGTGACAAATTCCTTATGATAATCGGTCCATGCTCCGCTGACAACGAAGATGCCGTATGTGATTATGTAACCAGACTTGCAAAAGTCAATGAAAGGGTCAAGGATAAGCTGATTCTGATACCACGGATTTATACAAACAAACCCCGGACAACAGGGGATGGCTATAAAGGTATCGTTCATCAGCCTAATCCTGATCAAAAAGAAGATTTTCTTGCCGGTCTTATTGCCATGCGAAAGATGCACATCCGTGCTATTGAGGAATCCGGCCTGACCGCTGCTGACGAGATGCTTTATCCTGAGAATTGGGGCTATGTCTCCGATATTCTATCCTATGTGGCAATCGGAGCCCGCTCTGTTGAGGATCAACAGCATCGTCTGACCGTTAGCGGCTTTGATGTTGCATCCGGCATGAAAAATCCTACCAGTGGTGACTTCTCCATTATGTTAAACAGTGTATATGCCGCACAGCATCCGCACTCATTTATTTATCGGGGTTATGAGGTTACCACTACCGGAAATGATCTTGCTCACACTGTGCTTCGTGGATCTGTGAACAAATATGGTCGCAGTATTCCCAACTATCATTATGAGGATCTGAGCAACCTTCTCACTCTATATAACGAGCGTGACCTCAAAAATCCGGCTGCTATTATTGATTCCAATCACAATAATTCAAACAAGCAGTTTGACCAACAAATTCGTATCGTAAAAGAAGTGCTGCACAGTCGCCGGCTTAATTCAGATATCCGGAAGCTTGTAAAAGGTGTGATGGTTGAGAGCTATCTTGTAGAAGGAAGCCAGAAAATTGGTGAAGGTATCTATGGAAAATCCATTACAGATGCCTGCCTTGGCTGGGAAGACAGCGAACGGCTCATCTTAGACACTGCTGAATTGATATAATGCAAAATGCATCCCAAAAGCGGGATGCATTTTTTTTATAAATATTTTTTCTTAAAGTCCTCTTCCGCGAGTGGTTTATCATACAAATACCCTTGCAGGAAACAGGCTCCTGCATCTTTTACCACTTTCGAGATTGACTGGTTTTCCACGCCCTCCGCACAGACTGTAATGTCCATATCATCACACATGGAAATAATGTATTTCACAAGCTGCTTATCCCTTGGACGATTCTCAATACCCTTTGTCATAGTGTGATCCAGCTTAACCATATCCGTGGGAATATCTTTCAGAATACTAAGTGAAGCATATCCTGTACCAAAATCATCTAATGCAATACAAATACCGGCATCCTTCAATTTCTGCAGTATAACAACCAGCTGGTCAATACAGTCTACACGACAGCTTTCTGTCAGTTCAATCACAAGACAGCTTGGATCTAATCCATATTTTTTCAGCTTCGAAATTGCAAATCGGTAGAAATCACCCTCAATTAACTGCAGATAGGATGCATTCACATGAATTCGGCTAATCCTTCTGGTAGCTTCCATCTCATTCTGCCAGGCACTCATCAGGCGCAGGCTCTCACTGAGTACCCATTTGCCAACCGGAATAATATCTCCACTCTCCTCCAGGATTGGAATAAACTCCACCGGACTGACTGTTCCAAACTCTTCTGTCTGGAATCTGAGCAGACTTTCTACCGCTACGCAATTCTCTCCGGCCTTATCCATAATCGGCTGAAGTACAAGATAAAATCCCTTGCATTTATTCTTAACGCTCTTTTTAATTGCATCCTTCAATCTGGATACTCTTCTGCGTTTCGTATGCATCTCTTCGTTATAGAAAATAACCGTATTGGAGACGTGATCCTTCGCATACTCCACAGCATAAAACAGATGATTCTGAATATGATCCAGACTTCTGCCGTTTTGTGGAAAAAGAGTAGCACCACCCTGAACCCCGACCCGTATGATTTCATTCTCTACCTTAAGATTCTCAAGTCTGGTGGTAACAGTGTCATATTTTTTTTGCATTTAGTGGTTTTTTGGT
>CALZEZ010000176.1 GCA_945643825.1 uncultured Lachnospiraceae bacterium | reverse complement strand
CTGCCCAATCAAAGAGCTCAGGATGATGGAATGCAATATACTGTGTCTGCATCGCACCCATGGACAGTCCGGCAATCGCGCGATGCTCTTTATCCGCAAGCGTTCTGTAATGCGCGTCAATATACGGCACGCAGGACAGCGGAAGCTCCTCCAGGAAGGCACTCATGGAGTGGTGCCACTTTCCGTCTGCCGGGAACCCATAGCCTGCAGTCATCACGATGATCATTTCCTGCATCCTGCCTGCTGCAATCAGATTGTCCGCGATATTACAAAGCTTGCCCTGCCAGATCCAGCCGGTTTCGTCCTCGCCGCCACCATGCTGTAAATATAATACCGGATATTTTTTGTCCGGATTCTTCTCATAGGAAGCCGGTGTGTATACGTAGCAAAGCTTCGTGCGGCCGGTCTGCCCGGAAGGACAGTAAGTCAAATGAACGGTACCATGAGGCACCTGTCGGATTCTGTACTCCTCAAAATCCTCCTCGGGCATCTCGAAGAAGTTGATAGCCCTAAAGCCGCCATATCCAACCGGTGCATTGGCATCCACCGCATCTACTCCATTCACAACAAGACCATAATAGTGGAAGCCTTTCTCAATCTCCGGAACCGTCACACTCCACCAGTCGCTGTCTGCTTCTCTTTCCATCTCGAATTTCTTCATTCCCCAGATGTCTACGGCAACCGACTGCGCATTCTCGCCCTTAAACATGAATCTGGCTGTTCCATTTTTGCTGTCAAGGATCTCGACACCCGGATGCTCGTCGTAATATCTTCCGTTGGGTCTTCCTGCCTCATCGAAGTCAAAAATGAGTCCCTTGTAAATAGGATCAAACATACATAGATGAGCCGCAAAGGTCTGTCTGTTCAGCTTCTCGACAGGAAGTGTGGGCTCTTCATAGGTAAATACCGGCTCGTTTGCATCCTCGGTATCTTCCTTGAAGATCATCGAAGCAAAATCGCGGAAGCTCTCGCGCCATACATGCCACTCATGAAAGCCCTCATAGCTTCTCTGCTCACTGTTTACGCCAAGACTTGCAAATTTGTCCGTGAATACCTTCTGTGCCTCGTCAAGTCCCTTCTCGCCGACACCGCTTGTCATGAGCACGGTCGTCATCGGGTATTCGCTCTGTCTCTTTAACACTTCCTCCGCCACATTGTCCCGCACACCGGAGAAAGCTCCAAGATGTGCAAACAGATGCTGGAATCTCGATACGATCTGGATTGCCTGCGCCGAGCCAAGTGACAGGCCTGCCATAGCACGATTCTGTCGTCCTTTTTTTACGGCAAAATGACTCTCCACATAAGGGATGACGGACTCTACAAGCTCCCTTCCGAAGTCGCCCGGATAAAATACGGTATTTTCCCCGTCTTTAAAGGAGTAGCCGCTACACATAACAACAATCATCTCTGTGCATTTTCCCTCTGCAAGAAGATTATCCATAACCAGATTCAGCTTTCCATTCCAAATCCAGCCGGTTTCATCCTCTCCGACGCCATGCTGCACATAGACAACCGGATATTTCCTGCCTGCCTCCTTGCCGTATTTCGGCGGTGTGTAGATATAGCACTGCTTTACATGCTCATTTTCCTTTGACACATAGGTATGAATTCCAACGTCGCCATGGGGTACGTCCTTTAAATACCAGAAATCCTGATCCTTTCTCGGCATCTCAAAGAAATTTGTCACGCCAAAGCAGCCATAGGCAAACGGAGCAATCGGGTTCATCACCTGCACACCGTCCACATACCATCTGTGATACAAAAATCCCGGTTTGATGCCGGAAACCGTCTTTGTAAAGGTTCCGTCCTCCCCTTTTTCCAGACTGATTTTCTCATTTCCCATCGTTCCGCCAAAGCCGCACACCTCAATGGTTTTTGCAGTGGGTGCATGCATCGTAAAGGTCACATCGCCATTCTCCTCCACCTTTACGCCGGGAGCTGCGTCCACATAGCTGATATAAGGCTTCTCGCCCTGCATCTCAAATCTCGCTGTCTTGTCGATCGGATCAAACATCAATGGGTACATTTTTACTGCCTGATTCATGATTCCTGTTCCACCTTTCTTATTGTTTTATCTTTGTCACGTTTGAATTGCTTTACATACTGCCATGCAAGAACCGGATCCGAGGGTGCAACCTCATGTCCCTTGTCATGCATCATTACATAATTATAGAGATTCAAATGATCCTCATCGCCACTGTAGAACCGGTTTACCTGATAGACATGTTCCGGATACTGCGTGGACGGAACAAGCGTCTCACATACCTCCCCGGGAACACCACAGCCACAAGGGTGCGGATTCTCCCTCTCCGGGGTTTCCACAATCGGAATATTGTTGAACTGCTTCCAGAAATCGTACTGAAGCTGCTGGGAGCAGCCCCGGTATACCGGATACGATGGCTCTCTCGTGCCATAGGTGTACCACACCGGCATCCGGTAGTCGAATTCCTCCTTACGCTTTTTCCCTTTTTGAAATGCAATGACGTCGTCCGGGTCTACTGCCGCCAATCCGAGCCGATGTCCCGGCCAGTTGGAATCAATATGACAGACACCGGCAATCTGCTCGGGATACTCCATCGCATAGATCTGCGCCATCGCCGCGCCATTGGAGAAGCCGGACAGATAAATCCGGGACTCATCCACCGGGTAATGCGTCTTCATCCAGTCAATTAAGGCGTGAATATAGGCAACATCATCGTACCCTTCCGGCGCATAATTGCAGTTCCACGAGGCGGTATCACTTCCCCATGGATAAACCGTGAGAAAGCCCTCCTTTTCTCCAAGCTCGTGGAATTTACTCATCTCTGCTGCCTCCATGGGGTTATCCGAACCGCCATGGAAGAAGAACATCACCGGAAGCTTACCGTTTCTTGCCGGTTTATGTACAAACCAGGTATGCGGCATCCCATTCTGGTCACCCAATGACGTATCTTCTATGTAGCTGTCAAAGCTCACGGCATCAAAATCGGTACGAGGAGCACAGTCACCGAATTTACCGGTATTCAGCCTGCGGATCTTCTTGAAAAAGTCCTGATAAAAATCTGCAAACGGGAAATCGGTACCTGCAAGCAGCTGATAGGGCATACCGATCTCCTTCAGCTTTTCAAGTGGAAGCTTACTCTCGTCGGCTCCGATGCAGGCAACTGCTGCCACATCCGTCGGTGCAGCAAGTGCCAGTTCACAGGCAACCTCTGCTCCCTTGCCGATTCCTATGTAGTATCTGGTATCGTTCATCAGATGCCATCTGTTAAGCATACATTTTAACAGAGGTATTCCATTGGAGTCGGTCTCAAACACATAATCGTCCGGCTCACACATCTTATTGTGAATGTCCTTTAAATAGCTGACTGTCGCATCGGTATCCTGACTGGTCTTTGTCATATTGGGAAATGCCAAAAGACAGCTTTCCTTTACGGCAAACTCCGAGAGCTTCCATTGCTCCATCAGTGCCTCAACGCTCTGTCTCGTATCAGCCTCCCGGATTATGATCATGCTGTATCTGCGATAGGGGGAATGCATCGCAATGTCCGGGTAGTATGCGTAAAAATCTCCCCCAGCTGCTTTTTTTAATTCCAGACTCATTGTACTGTTTCCTTTCACATCATTCTATGTCGCCGATGCAGGCGTATGCCGTATTTCGGAATCGCAGGTGATGATAGTACTCCTCGTTCGGCGCCATGTTATGCATATAGACAAGGGAAAGCTTTCTTACGGGATCTGCCTCTGCCCAGGTTCCGAAGCCTCCGGTCCAGCCGAATGCACCAAGCGGTCCGTTATGACTTCCAGCGCCCTTGTCAATCAGGGTTCTAAATCCGTATCCGTAACCATACCCTGCAAGATAGTCACAGTTAAAGTCCTTCTGCTGCGTCTCATTTAAGCAGTTCGTATGTAACATCTCTACGGTTCCCGCACTGAGAAGTCGTTTTCCCCTGTAGGTTCCACCATTTGCCAGCATCTGCATAAAGACCGCAAAGTCATGCGGCGAGGAAAGAAGACTGCACCGTGCACCCGGTACGGTCTGTTTCGGATCGGTTGCCGCATTAAAGTCAGCCTGCGGTCTGAAAAATTTCCCGTCCTTGTCCTTACCATACATTGTAACAATTCGTTTCAGACTCTCCTCGTCATGATAGGTCAGGCTGTCCTTTAGGCCAAGCGGCTCTAT
>CALZEZ010000175.1 GCA_945643825.1 uncultured Lachnospiraceae bacterium | reverse complement strand
TTGAAGACTGATTGCATCTGCAAGCAGAATCTCGTTATCTCCCACCTGAATATAAGTCGGCGGAAAACCTTCGAAGCTTCCAAAAAGCGGAGAAATCAATGGATTATCAAGATTTTCACCCTGTGCGTAATTCTGTATCATATCTTCAATATACTTTTTCGAAAGAATCGGATCTACCATCTTTCTTGTTTCATATGTCTTACCGCTGCAGGTTAAGTCTGTCCATGGTGAAAACAGCACAAGTCCCCGTGGCAATAATCGGTTTTCCTGTTTTAATTTATTCACCAGACTAAGAGCAAGATTGCCCCCTGCCGAATCCCCCGCAACAATAACATCTCTTGCGCCATAGCCATGCAGCATCAGATGATTCCATGCTTTCATTGCATCCTCCGTGGCGGCAGGATATGGATTTTCCGGAGCCAGACGATAATCAAAGGAAAACACATCCATGGATGCTGCGTTGGCTAATTTTGTCGTAATACTTCTCGCATATAGACTGCTTCCAGTAGAATATCCTCCTCCATGACAATAGAGAATCACATATTTCTTCAGATGTGCTCTCTCAACAGATACCCACTCGGCATGCATCTCTTCTATCATAAGATCAGTTATTACTGCCTCCCCCTGGTTTCCAACAACAGTCGCCAGCTGCTCCTGGGAATGTCTTTGTTTTTCAACATCTGAGTTCTCTAACATCCCATGCATTCTTTTAATAATCTGCATCAAATTCTGATTATATTTTTCTACTAATGCCATACTCTTACCTAACCCTTTCTAATCAAGTATTCGTACCTTGCGATTTTCTAATACTATCAGTATAATGGATTTAAATCCTTACTAACAAGAGCAGGAGGCGGAAAATGCATACCCTTTCAACTGAACATCCCGACTGGTTTAAGCTGGATTTGTCCGCAATTGTATACCCTACTCTTCAGCGCAAGGATTTTTCTTCTGTTTATCGGCTTTCTGTTGTATTAAAAGAGCCGATTGATCCTGTTCTCCTGCAAAAAGCACTGGATCAGACTCTTACTCGTTTTCCAACCTATAAGACAACCATTCGAAGAGGTCTTTTCTGGCGTTATCTGGAGCCAAATCATCGTCCCGGTCCCTTTGTACAGCCTGATATTAAAAATCCCTGTATGCCCATGCCCTTTAAGGCAGGAAATCGATATCTGCTACGTGTCTATTATCACGACTGCCGTATTGCTTTAGAGGCGCATCACAGTCTAGGAGACGGAACAGGCTGCATGCATGTTTTACAGACGCTTACCGCCGTTTATCTCACCCTTAAAGGACATCCCATCACCCCCTCTGGTTTTGTTCTGGATATAAATGAATCCCCAGATCCTTCCGAGTGGGAGGATGCCTATATGAAATATGCCAATGCCCAGGTGCGTCCTCCCAGAATTGGTGAAAAAACTTACCGAGTGCGAGGTACCAAGGCTCCCTTCTATACCTTTAATATCATCGACGGGATCCTGTCAGTCAAAGAAGTCATGGCTGCTGCAGCAAAATATCAGGCGACGATCACCGAGTATCTCAATGCTGTACTACTCTACGCACTGTTACAAAAGCAGCTTTGCGAATGGCATCATCGATTAAGACCGGTTAAGATTGCAATGCCTGTCAATCTGCGCCGTTTCTTTCCGTCCAAAACCCTGCGCAATTTTATAACCATGATCTATCCCGGTATCGACCCCAGACTTGGCGATTATTCCTTTGAAGAAATCATCCAGCATGTTCATAATTACATGCGTTATTCTATAAATGAAAAGTTTTTGCGAGGCGATATTACCACCAATGCCTCCACACAGAGAAATCCATTCATTCGAGTCGTTCCTCTCTTTATCAAGGATATTGTTGTACGAACCTTCTATACCAAAATACAGGATCGCAACTCCTCGGCCGGACTTACCAACATGGGAGCACTGAAGGTCCCGGATGATATGGTTCCCTATATTGAACGTTTCGACATTTACATGGGACAACCATTTTCCAATCGAACGAATTGTGCTATCATCAGCTTCGGGGATGTGTTAACCATAAATTTTGCAAGCAGTATCATCGAAACCGAGGTAGAGCGGCTTTTCTTCCACAAACTGGTTCAGGATGGTATCCATGTAAAAATTGAAAGCAATCGCGATGAATAAAAAAAGAAAGGTATGGTTACAAATATGTCATATTGTGTGAATTGCGGAGTGGAGTTAGATTCCTCCCTGAAAGCCTGTCCTCTATGCAGCACACCGGTAATAAATCCCAATCAGCCCTATAATCCGGACGAAAAATCTCCGTTTCCGACTCAAAAAGGACAGGTTGAGTTTGTAAGAAGAAAGGACCTCGGCATCTTAATCTCAATCGTGGTCCTCTCTACTTCATTAACCTGTATGTTGCTCAATTTTCTTGTTTTTCAGAACAGCCTCTGGTCCCTTATTGTAATCGGACCTTGCATTATTCTGTGGGTTCTCCTGATTCCCTTTGTCATCTACAGCCGGCTTTCTGTATATATGTCTCTCTTTTTTGATGCACTGGCTATCAGCATCTATCTCTATATGCTGACCTTCCTGACCAAGAGCAATCGCTGGTTCTATCAAATTGCCCTGCCCATCGTTTTCACATCACTTGTTCTTGTGGAAACCATTACCATGCTGATAAAGACCGTGTCAGCATCCATACTGATGTGCGCATTATATCTTTTCACAGCAGTTCCCATTCTCTGTATCGGTATCGAATGCTTTGGTGATCACTTTCTGCACGGAAGCATTCTGCTAACCTGGTCCATGATTGTATTGACGGTATGTGTTATTATTGATATTGCCTTAATTACAGTTCTGACACGATCCAGACTGCGCAATGCCGTGCGTCGTCGATTCCATTTCTAGTAATCGGTCAAAACCTTGACTTCCACGTAATCAAGAATATCATCTGACACCGGAATAATCAAACCAACGCCATCCTCACTCCGGTATGAGTAACCCTGTGCAACAGAAAGAACTTCATCAAAATTAAAATCAAATTTTTCCAGAGCCTCTTCAAGCTTTGGATAATACATCTGCAGCTGTTGAATAAAGGTATTAACCTCCATATCGCTAAGCATCTCACAATGCTCAAAACGAAGCAGACGGTCTGCCAGTTCCTCCATATCCCACTTCGTAAGTGGGCGCAAGTACTGCCCGTTTGCCAGATCAAAATTGAAGGAAGCTGCATAGGAATACTGGTGTTCGTTTCCTTTCCATTTCATTGTCCCTCGAAACACAATGGAAATCTCATCTCCATCGACATAGGTCACCTCATAATCACAGGACAACTGTTCTGTATTCTCAAATTCATATAGGGACAACGCATATTCCTTTAAATGAGTATTCATTGCCTTTAACACTTCTTCGTCTGCCGGACCAACAATCCTTGGATATACGATATGAATCTGATCATTATTCTTTGCGATAGAATCATCCTCTACACGTTCTACACAGAACTCCTCCGAATTAACCGCTGTCTCCGTTTCCGACTTTGTTGACTCCAGCTTTGTAAACACAAGCGGTTCCTCATAGGAATGATTCATTGTTTTCAATGCCTTTCCATCAACCAGAACCAATATTGCATCCGCCCCATAGGCTTCCAGAAAGGTATTGGTAAGCGCTGCCATAATTATCTCTTCACTCTGTATTCCCATGGTGTTCAGATACTCTCCAAACGCCTTGTTCAGATTCAGTGTGAGTACATTCTTTCCCATCTCCTTCGACTCGATAAAATCAAGTACACGTGTATCAATTGAGACGATGTTATGTAGACAAAGTCTGGAGATGATTGTCTCGGGTTTAATCCCTTTTACTTCTTCCAGCGCTGAATCCAATCTGGCGGTTCCAACCGGACTATAGTATATATTGACTTTTACCGTCTCCTCCTGAGGCAGCTCCTCTTTCTGCTCCGATTCTGCCGTATCTATATTATCGTTCTGAAACTCCATGCTGCCCGTCTGAATATTTTGATTTCCACAAGCAGTCGTCCCTAATACCACTATACACAATAAACATACGATTAATCTCTTCTTCATTGATTCTCTCCTATACTCTCATGTATTGTACCATGAAAAAGATTTCTCAACAAGTAAGAGATAAACCGCCTCTGGCGGCCTCCTCTCGCTGATCTCCGAGAGACTTTTCGATT
>CALZEZ010000174.1 GCA_945643825.1 uncultured Lachnospiraceae bacterium | reverse complement strand
CCCTGCTCATCAGAGATGAAGCCGTAACCTTTTTGGTTGTTAAACCATTTTACTGTACCTTTGTTCATTATAGATACCTCCAGAAAAAATTAAATAAAAATATAGTTGTAAATCTTTGCCTACAACAGTTTCAGAATAGCACAAGGGTGGGGAAAAGTAAAGACGGAAACCGCTTTTTTTTCTGCAAAAGCTGTGGTAAAATAATAGCTAGTGTAAAAACGAGGAAAGGAATTTCCCAATGGACAAACAGAACATAAAGCAGGCAATACGAGAAGCAGTTCATAAAGTGGATGGAAGGAGAATTGTAGCGGCAGCAGTGGTGGCAGCACTTCTTCTGGTATGGATTCCCGTGGATTCTGTCAGAGTACATTCAAGGGAGCTTAGTGCCCATATAGAGAGTCTTGAATTACAGATCGAGGAATTGACAAGTGAGAACAGGGAACTGAAGATTGAGAATGAGGAGCTGGCCTCGAAGGTGGAATTGATGTCACAGGCTCTGAGCCTCCAGGCTCAGTCGGAGGAGGTTCGTCAGGAGGAGGAAGCAAGACTGAGTGAGCCGACGGAATTTCCGGTAACCGGTGCGGTTTCTATGATAGAGGTCACGAAGAAGGATATCGAGGAGAAAAAGAAAGAGACCGCTTCAGCGCAGGATATTGCGCAGGTGGAACCTCTTGCCAGTGATACACCGATTATGATATTTACTGCGACAGCCGGAAATACTGTGATTGCTTCGGGGGCTGGAGTCGTGGAAAGCATCGAAGAGGATGAAATCTATGGGAAGATGATTGTGATCGATCATGGAAATGGGTATCAGTCCGTCTATCGAAACGCAGGTGCTTCCAAGGTAGAAGCTGGAGCGAATGTAACAAGAGGTACAGTTCTGTTTGTCATAAACAGCAATAATACTGTGATTGGCTTCCAAATCAAACAGGATGGAGAGTATGTGGATCCGATGGATGTTGTGGATATTGCCGGATAAGAGAAGTTTTTCTTGCGATGTAGTTTTGAATACTATATAATGTTTTTATAAAAGCCGAATGTAGTGCAGCAAAGAGGGTGTGGGTAGAGATGACAATTGAAACGGAAGATCTGATTAACAGCATATGCGCCAGCTTGGAGAGAATCAGCTATATTCGTGCGGAGGAGATTCCCAATATTGATTTATATATGGATCAGGTTACGACCTTCATGAATGAGCGGCTGATGAACACGACACGTAACCCGAAAGAGGACAAGATTCTTACGAAGACCATGATAAATAATTATGCCAAGAATGATCTTCTTCCTCCGCCGGTCAAGAAGAAATATGCCAAGGAACATATTCTTGTGTTGATTTTTATCTATTATTTTAAGGGTATTTTATCCATCGGAGATATTCAGGCTCTGTTAAAGCCGATTACCGATCGCTTTTTCTCAACCGGAGGAGAATTTGATCTCGAGACGATTTACGGACAGGTCTGCGAGATGGAGAAGAAGCAGGTGGACTCGCTCAAGCACGATGTAATAGAGAAGTACAAAACATCGATGGAGAGCTTTGAAGATGCGCCGGAGGAAAATAAGGAGTTTTTAAAGCTGTTTGCTTTTATCTGCGAATTGAGCCTTGATGTGTATGTTAAGAGGCTGCTCATAGAGAAGCTGATTGATCAGATGGTTAAGACCGATCCTGAGCATGGAGCGGAACATAAAAAAGAGAAGAAGGAATCCAAAAAGAGTGTTGATTAAAAAAAGCTCCGGGCTGCCCCCGGAGCTTTACTGATGATGTGGTATTCTATTTTTTCGGCTTTTCCTGAAGCATTTCGTAAGAATACTGATGAGCAAACAGATAGTCAAGCCCGCCTACCCAGATATCACAGCTGTAATGGCTGTCTGTCAGAACAATATTGGCATAGGTGTTATACAGATTGACGTCCCTGCGGTATCCCTTGGCAGCCCACAGTGGATCGCAGTAGAATTCCATGCCGTCGACCACAATGTGGGAATAGTAATGGTATTCATTGGAGTCTTTACAGTATTCAGGGCTGACGGGAACCTGATAAGCGTTGATTCCCAGAGCGTTCATGAGACAGTTGTAATATGTGGTTGATTTCTCCGAGGAAATAGCAGTTTTCGTGTCAATATAATATTCCTTCAGATAGCGGACATAGGATTCCGTAACAGCAACGAATTTGGTCAGATCATCCGTTTCATTGGTGATATTGCTGTCGTCTATGATCTTTAGGAAAATCGGGGAATAGGTACTGGTTCCCCAGTTGTCGGCACCTGCCTGACTGTCGGCAGTCGGACCATAGAGTGCGACGCCGCGTGGCGTGGTTTGCACCAGATAGGCGTTAAACTGCCGGACACCATTGGGTGTGTGATAATCTAACAGAACCGCACCTGGCATACCGGTGTAGGAATCCGGCATATACTGTGCCCGTGTGTTTGTTCCTGCGGTGCGGGTGAAATAGTATCCATATACATAGGCAACCTGACCGTTGTAGGTGATGCGGAACCAGTCCGTATCCGTCTGACCGGTCACTTCGATGACATCGCGTTTGTGGAGTGTCCCAAGCTTTTTTGATTTTGCGGTTGGCATCTCACGGACATTGACAGTCTGTGTGGCCTCCAGGTATCCATATTTTTCAGCAATCACATCACAATAGTCATAGGGATTGGGGCTGACGGCCACTACCGGCAGTACAGGCTGCATACCCAGAATCAGCACAAGACTAAGTAACAGTGCATGTATTTTCTTCTTCATAACCAAAACTCCTCCTTTTCATTATATCGACATTGAAGTCGGATTTCCATAGGGCTTAAGAAAAAATTAACAATCAGCTATTTTCAATCAAAGAACCTTTGAAGAAGGGAGTAACTTCAGACAGAATCTCTTCATATAATACAGGAAAAGCATAAAAGGGTTTGGAATTTGTATGAAAAAAAGGTTTGTATGTCTGATGGCGGCACTGCTTACGGTATGTGCGCTCGCAGGATGTGGAAAGGAACAGAAGGAAGTAGCGGCGGGGAATACGCCGGTGGTGCTAAATGAAGTGGCTCATTCCATTTTCTATGCACCTTTGTATGTCGCAATTGAGCAGGGGTATTTTGAGCAGGAAGGTCTGGCACTCACACTGGTAACCGGATATGGTGCGGATAAAACGATGACGGCACTTCTGACAGGAGAGGCTGACATTGGCTTTATGGGACCGGAGAGCACGATTTACACTTATCTTGGCGGAACACAGGATTATGTGGTGAACTTTGCACAGCTGACACAGAGAGCCGGAAATTTCCTGGTGGCAAGAGAACCGGTGGAGGATTTTTCGTGGGAAATGCTTAAAGGACAGGACGTTCTGGGCGGCAGAGCGGGAGGCATGCCGCAGATGGTATTTGAATATATTCTGAAGACGCATAATATCGACCCGAAAAATGATCTTTCGATTGATCAGAGCATTGATTTTGGTTCTACAGCAGCAGCGTTCTCAGGCGGACAGGGAAGCTATACGGTGGAATTTGAACCGCATGCAACCTCACTGGAGGAAAAAGGAGATGGCTATGTGATTGCATCCCTGGGAGAGGCATCGGGCTATGTGCCATATACTGCTTTTAGTGCGAAAAAGAGCTATCTCGAGGAACACGGCAGGGAAGTGGAGAGCTTTGTGAAGGCACTGAAAAAGGGAATGGACTATGTTGAAAAACATTCGGCACAGGAGATTGCGGAAGTGATTCAGCCTCAGTTTGCAGAGACGAAAACAGATACCCTGACAACGATTGTAGACAGATACAAGAAACAGGATACCTGGAAGAGTGATCTGACCTTTGAGGAGGATGCCTTTGTGCTTCTTGAGAATATTCTGGAGGAAGCCGGTGAGCTGCCGCAGAGAGTAGATTACAATACACTTGTGACCAAAGATTTTATACAAAATTAATGCGGTTAACTATCGACAGAGGTAGGGATTTTCGGTATAATAGACTGCAGAATAGCTAAGGAGGAGATTGAGATGGGTATTATTTCTAGATTTAAGGATATTATGGCAGCGAACTTCAATGCATTATTAGACAAAGCCGAGGATCCTCAGAAAATGATTGATCAGTATCTTCGTAATTTGAATGATGATCTGAGCAAGGTGAAGGCAGAAACTGCTTCTGTGATAGCGGAGGAAAAGAGTGCCAAGAGGAAGCTGGATGACTGCGAAGCAGAGATCGCCAAG
>CALZEZ010000173.1 GCA_945643825.1 uncultured Lachnospiraceae bacterium | reverse complement strand
CTTGCTGCGGATATAGCAGAGCGGGGAATTGTCCTCACGGGTGGCGGAAGTCTCTTGCGTGGTCTGGAGGAGCTTATTTCAGACCGGACCGGAATCAATACGATGACGGCAGAGGATCCGATGACAGCAGTGGCTATCGGTACCGGAAAATACGTAGAATTCCTGGCAGGATACCGGGAAGAATAAGGGAAGGAACCCGCCCGAAAAGGGAGGAATCATATGCTTAAGGGACTGTATACCGCATACACCGGTATGATCAATGAACAGAACCGAATGGATGTGCTTGCCAATAATCTGGCAAATGCGGCGACCACAGGGTATAAGAAGGAGGGAACGACCTCTCAGGCCTTTGATGATGTACTGGCTTACAAGATCAAGGATGAGTCGGCAGTTGCCAATCTTCCGAAGAGAATCGGCGTGAACACACCCGGTGTAAAGATCGGTGAGAACTATACGGACTGGTCGGAGGGCTCTTTTCATGAGACGGGCAACACCTATGATATTGCCATTGCAGGACAGGGGTTCTTTACTGTAGAGTTTCGGAGTAAAGCATCGGTTGATCCGGTGACCGGAGAGCAGCAGGAAGGAACTGCTTCGATCAAGTATACCAGGGACGGAACCTTTAAGCTTGACAATAACGGCTATCTGGTGACAGCAGATGGCGACAGAGTGCTTGGCACGAACAATCAGTATATCCGTCTGGATCCGCTCAAAACAACGAACATTGATGAGCTGGGCAATATCTCCCAAAACGGAACCAGGATTGCAAAGCTGCAGATTACAGACTTTACGGATTATAATTATCTGGAAAAATATGGAGAAAACTATTACCAGCCTGTAGAGGGAGCGACGACGCAGGCATCCAACGTGAAGATCTACCAGGGATATCTGGAGACCTCAAACATTCAGGTAGTGCAGGAGATGGTCAACATGATCGCCATCCAGCGTGCTTATGAGTCCAACCAGAAGCTGATTCAGACCTATGATGGCTCTTTGGAAATCGCGGTTAATCAGCTTGGTAAGCTGTAGAAAAGGAGGTTGCTATGGTTAGAAGCTTATGGAGCGGTGCGACCGGAATGATCGCTCAGCAGACCAACGTAGATACGATTGCCAACAATCTGGCAAATGTCAATACCGTCGGATACAAGGCGGAAGTGAATGAGTTTAAATCTCTGCTGTATCAGACACTGCAGACAAAGACGACGTCGGCAAATGGAGAACAGAAACCGATCACCTCTCAGGTGGGCCTTGGTGTGCGCAATGCAGCTATTTCCTCTGTGTTTAAGCAGGGTAATCTGTTAGCATCCGAGAAGACTTCCTCCTTTGCAATTGAGGGAGATGGATTCTTTGCAGTAAGAGGAGCGGACGGAACCACAAATTATACCAGAAATGGTGACTTTACATGGGCGCTGAATGCCGGAGGCGGTATCGAGCTCACTACCTCAGACGGATATCCGGTACTGGATTCTGCCGGAAAACCGATTTCGTTTTCCAATCAATACCAGAGCTCCAAGATTTCGATTGATGCAGACGGCTATATCTGCTATCCGGATGACAAGAATACACCGAAGAAAATCGGTCCGAGAATCGGAATTTATCAGTTTAATAACCCGAATGGATTAAATAAGGTTGGAAACAGCCTGTATCAGGTAACCGCCGCAAGCGGTAATGCAATCAATGAAGCGACGAGTAACAATGTACAGAAGAGCAAGCTTCATCAGGGATACTTAGAGGGCTCTAACGTGCAGGTTGCAGACGAGATGGTCAATCTGATCGTGGCGCAGCGTGCCTATGAGATGAATTCACGTACGATCACCACCTCCGATCAGATGATGCAGCAGGCAAATGAGTTGAAACGGTAAATTGAGGATAGCGTATGGATATCAGTAACATATCAGCTTATGTAGATTATGCAAAGACACAGGCATCCACGAATGCATCTAAGGTAAAGGATACCGCCGCAAAGGATTACTCACAGGCAAGTGATGAGGAGCTGCTTGGTGCCTGCAAGGAATTTGAGGCATATCTTCTAGAGCAGGTTTTTAAGGAAATGACCAAGACGACCTCATTTGTGGATAAGGACAGTGCATATGGAAACCTGATCGATTTTTTTGGAGATAACGTAATCCAGGAGATGTGTAAACAGTCCACACAGTCCCAGGGACTCGGCATTGCCGAGCAGCTTTATGAACAGATGAAGCGGAATTATCAGATATAAGGTATGATACAAAAGAAGGCCATCACAAGCGTTTGTGGTGGCTTTCCAAAGTTAAGGAAGATAAATGCGTGGAAACAGTAACAGGTTACATCGATCATATTATTTATCAGAATGAAAAAAACGGATATACGGTACTTCAACTCACAACCAAGGAGGAAGAGGTCATCTGTGTCGGAAATATACAGGGAGCCGGACAGGGTGACCATGTGAAATTCACGGGAAGCTTCGTAGAGCATAACGTCTATGGCAGCCAGTTTAAGATAAGTACGACGGAGGTTTTGCAGCCGGAGGATGCCGTTGCAATGGAACGCTATCTGGCATCCGGTGCGATAAAAGGGGTGGGACCGGCACTTGCGGCGCGGATCGTGAAGCAATTCGGGGATGACACCTTTCGCGTTATGGAGCAGGAGCCGGAGCTCCTGACACGGGTAAAGGGTATAAGCGAGCACAAGGCACAGGAGATAGCCGTCCAGATGGAGGAGAAACAGGAGCTTCGCAAGGCGATGGTGTTTCTTCAGAGCTATGGGATTTCCAATAATCTTTCAATTAAGATATATGACGCCTACGGAAGCAGCCTCTATGGAATTCTTCAGGAGAATCCGTACCGCCTGGCAGAGGATATCAATGGCGTAGGCTTTAAAATGGCAGACGAGATTGCCTTCAAAATAGGAATCCGTGTGGACAGTGAATTTCGTATAAGAAGTGGAATTCTTTATACGCTGTTACAGGCATCGGTGGATGGCAATGTCTATTTGCCAAGAGAAGAGCTCCTGCAAAGGGCAACGAACCTTCTGGAGGTGGACCGACAGTGTGTAGAGACGCAGCTTGTCAATCTCGTGATGGATCGAAAGATTATCATAAAGGCCGATCAGGCTTATACTGCGAGCTATTATTATGCCGAGCTAAATTGTGCGAGAATGCTGCACGACCTAAGTATCTGTGTCACGCCACAGGAGGATACCGACGCGGAGAGGGCGAGACTGACTGCAAGCATCCGGGGAATTGAAAAGGTACTGGAGATTGAGCTTGACGAGCTCCAGCGGGAAGCGGTTTTGCAGAGTATTCAAAATGGAGTCCTATTGTTGTCAGGAGGACCCGGTACCGGAAAAACGACTACGATAAACACGATCATCCACTACTTTGAGAGGGAGGGACTTGATATCCTTCTTGCCGCCCCGACAGGTCGTGCTGCAAAGCGGATGAGTGAGACGACAGGCTATGAGGCCAAAACGATTCACCGTCTGCTTGAGTTAAATGGTGCTGCGATGCAGGAGGGAGGAACAGCACGGTTTGACCGAAACGAGGATAACCCTTTGGAGGCAGATGTCATCATCATTGATGAGATGTCTATGGTTGATATCTTTCTGTTTCAGGCACTGTTAAAAGCAGTGGTAGCCGGAACCCATCTGATTCTGGTTGGTGATGCTTCACAGCTTCCGTCGGTAGGACCGGGACAGGTGCTACGGGATCTGATTGAGGCAGGAGTCTTTCCGACCGTTATATTAAAGAGAATCTTTAGACAGGCGGGCGAGAGCGATATCATTATGAATGCCCACCGCATCCATGCGGGCGAGCATCTTACACTCGACAATAAGAGCAGGGATTTTTTCTTTTTGGAACGAAATGACGTTAATGTCATTTATAAGCATATGATACAGCTTGTGAGGGATAAAATGCCCCGCTATGTGAAAGCTTCTGCCAATGAGATTCAGGTGCTGACCCCCATGCGAAAGGGAGCACTCGGCGTGGAAACCCTAAATGAGATTCTGCAGAAGTATCTAAACCCCCCGGACTCGCACAAAAAAGAGCACATCAGCGGATCGACCCTCTACCGGGAGGGGGACAAGGTGATGCAGGTTCGCAACAATTATCAGCTTGAGTGGGAGATTCTCAGCAGATACAACATACCGATAGATAAGGGCGCCGGTGTATTTAATGGTGACATGGGTGTCATAAAGGAGATCAATGAAGTTGCACAGGCTCTGATTGTC
>CALZEZ010000172.1 GCA_945643825.1 uncultured Lachnospiraceae bacterium | reverse complement strand
GGCAGTCGGAGAAAGTCATGAGGAAATGTATCATGTTCTCGAGGAGACAGTTCCGTATCTTCCTGTTGATAAGCCCACCTACCTGATGGGAGTCGGAACACCAGCCAATATTTTAGAAAGTGTTGAAAGAGGTGTTGACTTCTTTGATTGTGTTTATCCGACACGTAACGGTCGACATGGTCACCTATACACAAATCGTGGAAAAATAAACCTGTTTAATGCAAAATATGAGCTGGATTCCAGACCTGTCGAAGAGGGGTGCGGGTGTCCGGCCTGCTCAAAGGGCTATTCGAGAGCTTATATCAGACATCTTCTAAAAGCAAAAGAAATGCTTGGAATGCGTCTGTGCGTTCTTCATAATCTGTATTTTTATAATACAATGATGACAGAAATACGTGATGCACTGGATGCGGGAGCTTTTGCAGAATACAAGAAGCAAAAGCTTGAGGGCATGAAGGCAGGGCAGTGAACGGAATAAAAACAAGAGAATATGCTTGCCTAATCTTGTTTTTTTGTGTATGATGTTTTTTGTATGAATCAGGGATTCCTGATAAAGAAAGAGTATATTAGGAGGAAACCTCATGGGTATTTTGTTGGCCGCAGAGACAACCGGCGCTGGTTTGGTAATGATTGTTTATATTGTATTGATTGTTGCTTTCATTTATTTCTTTATGATTCGCCCACAGAAAAAGGAACAGAAAAAGACAGCTGCAATGCTTTCTGCCATTGAGATTGGTGATTATGTCCTAACCAGCAGTGGATTTTATGGAACTATCATTGATATTACGGATGATACAGTAATTGTTGAGTTTGGTAGCAATAAGAACTGCCGTATTCCAATGCAGAAGACAGCCATTGCGCAGGTAGAAAAAGCGACGGAATAAAGAGTAATCAGTACCGCTCCGCAGTGAGCGGTATTTTTTTAAAATAATCATATAAGGAAAAGGTATATTTGATATGAAATGTAGGATAACGGTTATCAAAGGGGATGGTATAGGTCCTGAAATTGTTGCGGAGGCACAAAAGGTTCTGGATAAAATTGCATTAAAATTTGGACATGTTATGGAGTATACAGATATTCTAATGGGTGGAGCATCCATTGATGCTTGCGGTGTACCGTTAACAGAAGAAGCAATTGAGACTGCCAAGGCGGCAGATGCTGTTTTGATGGGATCCATTGGCGGCAACACATCCACTTCTCCATGGTATAAATTAGCACCAAATTTACGACCAGAAGCTGGTTTGTTAAGATTGCGTAAGGAACTGAATCTTTTTGCTAATCTTCGTCCTGCTTATTTATATGAGGAGTTGGCAAAGGCATGTCCTTTAAAGGAGGAGATCAGCTCCCAAGGATTTGATATGCTCATTATGAGAGAATTGACAGGTGGTCTGTACTTTGGGGAGCGCAAAACAGTGACGGAGAATGGTATCACCAAAGCAATTGATACGCTAACTTATAGTGAAGAAGAAATAAGGCGAATTGCAATCAAGGGCTTTGATGTTGCACGTAAGCGAAAGAAAAAGGTTACTAGTGTAGATAAAGCCAATGTATTAGATTCATCAAGATTATGGAGAAAAATTGTCGAAGAGGTCGCAAAGGATTATCCGGATGTTGCGTTAGAGCATATGCTGGTTGACAATTGTGCTATGCAGTTAGTAAAGGATCCGGCACAGTTTGATGTAATCTTAACAGAGAATATGTTTGGAGATATTCTTTCTGATGAGGCAAGCATGGTTACCGGCTCCATCGGTATGTTATCCTCTGCATCATTAAATGACACAAAATTTGGTCTCTATGAACCCAGCCATGGATCTGCTCCGGATATTGCAGGTATGGATATTGCAAATCCGATTGCAACGATTTTAAGTGCTGCCATGATGCTTCGATACTCCTTTGATCTGGATAGAGAGGCAGATGCCATTGAAGCAGCAGTAAAGCAGGTTTTACAGGAAAACTTCCGGACGGGTGACATTATGTCGGAGGGATGTACAAAGGTTGGCTGCTCTCAGATGGGAACTCTGATTGCCGATAGAATCTAGAAGAAAAGAGAGGAAACAAGGATGAAAAGTGATAACGTAAAGGTTGGTGCACAGCAGGCACCTCATAGAAGCTTGTTCAACGCTTTAGGCTTTACAGAAGAAGAGATGAGAAAGCCTATGGTCGGAATTGTAAGCTCGTATAATGAGATTGTTCCAGGACACATGAACCTCGATAAAATTGTGAACGCTGTAAAGCTTGGTGTGGCTGAAGCCGGTGGTGTGCCTGTTGTATTTCCTGCCATTGCAGTATGCGATGGTATTGCAATGGGACATATCGGAATGAAGTATTCTCTTGTTACGAGAGATCTGATCGCAGATTCCACAGAATGTATGGCGCTTGCTCATCAGTTCGATGCTCTTGTGATGGTGCCAAACTGTGATAAGAATGTTCCGGGCTTGTTGATGGCTGCGGCCAGAATTAATGTTCCTACTGTATTTGTGTCTGGTGGTCCTATGTTAGCAGGACATGTAAAGGGACAGAAGAGAAGTCTGTCTTCCATGTTTGAGGCTGTTGGTTCACATGCAGCCGGGACCATGACAGATTGTGAACTTAGAGAATTTGAAGAAAAGGTTTGCCCGACCTGCGGATCCTGTTCCGGAATGTATACCGCAAACTCTATGAACTGTTTGACAGAAGCCCTGGGAATGGGGCTTAGAGGAAATGGAACGATACCTGCTGTTTATTCGGATCGTATCCGACTTGCAAAGCATGCAGGTATGGCAGTTATGGAGCTGCTTAAGAAGAATATTCGCCCGAGAGATATCATGACGAAGGATGCTATATTAAATGCACTTACAGTAGATATGGCGCTCGGCTGTTCTACTAACTCCATGCTTCATCTTCCGGCAATTGCACATGAGATTGGTTTTGATTTTGATATTGCATTTGCAAATGAAATCAGTGAGAGGACACCGAATGTTTGTCATCTGGCACCTGCTGGACCTACTTATATGGAGGATCTGAATGAGGCTGGTGGTGTCTACGCTGTCATGAAGGAGCTTGCAGACATCGGACTTCTTCATACAGAGTGTATGACAGTAACCGGACAGACAATTGGAGAAAACATTAAGGATGCGGTCAATAAAAATACAGAGGTTATCCGTACGGTTGATAATCCTTATAGTAAAACCGGTGGTCTTGCTGTATTAAAAGGAAATCTTGCACCGGATGGAAGTGTTGTCAAACGTTCTGCTGTCGTACCGGAAATGATGGTTCATGAAGGACCCGCACGCGTATTTGAATGTGAGGAAGATGCTATAGCTGCAATCAAGGGCGGAAAAATTGTAGCCGGTGATGTGGTAGTGATTCGTTATGAGGGACCTAAGGGTGGTCCGGGTATGAGGGAAATGTTAAATCCGACATCAGCTATAGCTGGAATGGGGCTTGGATCAAGTGTAGCGCTCATTACAGATGGTCGTTTCTCCGGAGCAAGCCGTGGAGCTTCCATAGGTCATGTTTCTCCTGAGGCTGCTGTGGGAGGACCGATTGCATTGGTAGAAGAAGGGGATATCATAGCAATCGATATTCCGAACATGACCTTAAATGTTAAGGTCAGTGAGGATGAGTTAAATGCCAGACGCGAGAAATGGCAGCCGAGAGAACCTCAGATTACGAGTGGTTATCTGTCTCGATACAGAGAAATGGTTACCAGTGGAAATCGTGGAGCTGTGCTGGAAATCCCAAAGAAATCATAAATAGGTAAAGGAGTAATTTGACATGCTTTTAACAGGTGCTGAGATTGTGATAGAGTGTTTGAAGGAACAGGGAGTGGATACGGTATTCGGTTATCCTGGTGGTACGATTCTGAATATATATGATGCTTTATATAAACATCCTGAAATTTTTCATGTATTGACAAGTCATGAACAGGGAGCAGCTCATGCTGCTGATGGTTATGCAAGAGCAACCGGTAAGGTGGGGGTTTGTATGGCAACATCCGGTCCCGGTGCAACCAATATGGTTAACTTTATTGATACTGCATATATGGATTCTGTACCCATGGTTGCGGTTACCTGTAATGTAGGTGTGGCTGCACTGGGTAAAGACAGTTTCCAGGAAATTGATATTCTCGGTATTACCATGCCGATTACAAAACATAATTTTATTGTGAAAGATGTTGCAACTCTGGCGGATACCGTTCGCAATGCTTTTCGTATTGCAAAAACAGGCAGACCCG
>CALZEZ010000171.1 GCA_945643825.1 uncultured Lachnospiraceae bacterium | reverse complement strand
GGCTGGTAAATGCGAACCGCCTTTTGGTCCATACATTAGCTTATAATCTATTCAATTGGTTCAGGCGATTGGCACTTGCTGTCAGTATGAGAAAACAACGTATAGATACCATTCGTTTAAAACTGCTGAAAATTGCCGCAAGAGTGGTAAAATCAGCACGATACAAATATTTCAAGCTGTGTAGCAGTTGTCCCTACAAGAAAGAATTTTACGAGACACTGGAAAATATCCATAATCTGCAACCACAGTTGGAATGACAACTCTTAACGAACCTTGACAACCACAATAAGCATTTAAACCTATCACGGGAGAAGTCTGCCCATTTATAGGCTATCTTCCGGCAGGGTGAGGTATTGAGAGTGGTTGTAACGGCAATTACGGTAGATTTTATGCACACATATACTGCCATGAATAATTCAGGATTAATTTGTAATCCGTGTGCCTGCTTTACCCCGGATAGCGTCCTTTACATGGGAAAGAGAGGTGATTAATACGCTGCCCTCCGGGTTGGATTCCAAGAAGGCGATAGCCGCTTCGATTTTCGGAAGCATGGTCGATGCTTCAAACTGTTCCGCATCGATATATTTCTTTGCCTGCTGAACGGTCATGTTCTCAATCGGAGCCTGCGTCGGCTTGTCAAAGTCGGTGTAGACATAATCGACACTGGTCAGGATGATCAGCTGATCCGCGTGAAGATCACCTGCAAGCTTTCCGGCAATGGCGTCCTTTTCAATTACGGCAGAAGCACCCTTTAATATATGGTTCTGTTCAATGACCGGAATACCGCCGCCTCCACATGCGATGACGATCTGTCCGGCGTCAGCAAGAGCACGGATGGCATCGATTTCCACAATACTGATCGGCTTGGGAGCCGGAATGACACGGCGGAAGCCCTTTCCGGGAATCTCCCGGATATAGTTCCCCTTTTTTATTTCAATTTCAGCATCGTCCTTGGACATGTAGCGGCCAATTAACTTAGTCGGCTCGTAGAAAGCCTCGTCGTAGGGGTCTACGGTGACCTGAGTGAGAATCGTGCTCACCGGCTTGGCAATGCCGCGGCTGATCAGCTCACTGCGCAGGGAATTCTGTATGTCATAACCGACATAGCCCTGACTCATGGCAGAGCAGACGCACATCGGCGCGGGGGAGTAGTCGATATAGACGCGGCGAAGCTCCGTCATCGCCTTGTGGATCATGCTGACCTGAGGACCGTTGCTGTGTGTGATGGTCAGCTGGTAATCCTCCTCAACCAGATCAGCTAAAGCCTTTGCAGTTACCTTTACGGCAGACTGCTGTTTCTCCGTGGTATAGCCAAGTGCGTCATGACCCAGTGAAACCACTACCTTCTTTAAATTGGACGATTTTATGTTGCTCATTGGAAATCTCCTTTATTTTCATGGAATTATTCAGTCGGATTAAGTTGTCAGATTTCTATGCCCAGTATATCAGAAAATAAATGGTTTATCAAATTGTTTCCCGGATCCGGATGTCAATGGCGACATAATTGAGCTCCTCTGCCGGAAGCTCGCCGGTTGTAAGATAGGTAAAAAGAATGGCAAGCGGCTTTCCGCCCTGCGTATGAGGATGCTGACAGATTGTGGCACTGATCGTGCCGTTTGCCACAAGCTCCCGTGTAGTCTCCACCCGGTCATGTGCAATAATAGTCATATTCTGTCTTCCAAGTGCGTGCACCGCACGGCAACCGCCGTAGACACCTGCGGCAGCAAAGTAGAGCGCATTAATCTCCGGATGCTTCTTAAGAAGGGCAAAGGTCTGCTCATAGCTTTCAATCTCATCGTCGTGATTTTCAATCAGATCCGAGAAATGTACGTCGTGATAATCCGTTTCAAGCTGGGAACAGAAGCCCTTTAAACGCTCGGCATGACATAGAATATTCCGATCTCCGATGATAACTCCGACCTTAGAATCCTTCCCGGACATCAGATGCATCAGACCAGCCGCCGTCTGACCGGTCTGGTAGTAATTGCTCCCGACATAGGCGATCCGCCTGGAATTCTCAATATCTGTATTAAAGGTGACGACAGGAATTCCATTCTGAAACAGCTCATCGATTTTTTCGCGGATACGCTCATCGTTGTAGGGCGCTAAGGCAATGCCGTGAACGCCGTCCGCAACGAGCTGATCAATTGCATCAAGCTGTGCCTGCAACGTAAAGGCCGCCTCCACAATCGTGATCGTACATCCGTAACCGGCAAGCTCCGCCTCCTTCTCACGAACGCCCTCCAGTACCTTCTCAAAGAAAGGATTACCCAGGAACAGGATGACTCCGAGCTGGAGCTTTTTCTTCTGTGCAGCGAGGGCGATTCCTGCTTTATTCGGTTTGTAGTCTAATGCCTTGATGATCTCCAGAATACGGGTCTGTGTCTCGGGATTGACATTTCCGCGGTGATTGAGCACCCGATCCACGGTTCCGCGGGACACCCCTGCGAGATCGGCAATTTCCTTCATCGTTGCCATGCTGCCGTTCCTTCCTGAACAAATTGTGACTATACGGTGGTTCTACTACCTGAGAGCCACAAAAAAACACGATTTTACAAAATATTGTAACTATGTGATGATCTTAACTCCTCAGTGTCACAAAATACCATGCCTCATTTCGCTTATTGTGACTGCACAGAGATTTATCCTTGCCGGAATCACAAAACAACTTCTGGGTTTGGAACTGTGAGAAAGAAAATGCTTCAAGAGTTCCAAAAAAACTGCAATTTCCCATTTTTTGGGACTATAGAGAAAGAAATTGCTTCGAGAGTTCCAAAAAAACCGCAATTTCCCATTTTTTGGGACTATAGAGAAAGAAATTGCTTCGAGAGTTCCCAAAAACCGCAATTTTTCACCGTTTTTGGGACTATGCGAACAAAACTCGTCCGAAAAGTTCCAATACCCAGGTTTGTGACGTATCCGGCAAGAATCTGCCCAGCAGATTCTTGTAAAAGTTGCCACCCTGCGGTAATGCAATGGTTTGTGACGTATCCGGCAAGAATCTGCCACGACAGATTCTTGTAAAAGTTGCCACCCTCTGGTGGCAACTTTTTGTGCACGGGTATTACACATACTTAACTACCACGTTAACATAACAGATTTTGAGTGTCAACGTAGCAGTTTGCACAAAGTGCGACACAATGTGGAACAACCACAAACCCAGTAAATATAAGGGGTTGCAATGATGTGCACTGCCGGAAGGCGGAGAGATGTTTGTGAAAAAGAGAGAAAAAAAGAAAGAGGATTGATTTTCAAAACAGCGTGAATTATAGTAATAGTATGTGCACGTGCACAGTACAACAGGGCTGTGCACAATCAAGAGGAGGTAACGATATGCTTTACATTGGTGTAGATTTAGGAACATCCGCAGTAAAACTATTGTTAATGGATGAAAAAGGTAAGATCCATAACGTGGTTTCCAAGGAGTACCCGTTGTTTTTCCCTCATCCGGGCTGGTCTGAGCAGAACCCGGAGGACTGGTACAATAAATCCATGGAGGGAATCAAGGAGTTAATTGCAGATGCGGATAAGAGCCAGATTGCTGGTATCAGCTTTGGCGGACAGATGCATGGACTTGTGGTATTGGATGAGAACGATCAGGTGATTCGTCCGGCGATTCTCTGGAATGACGGACGTACCTCGAAGGAGTGTGATTACCTGAATCATACGATCGGACAGGATAAGCTTTCCGAGTATACGGCAAATATTGCTTTTACCGGCTTTACCGCACCGAAGATTCTCTGGATGAAGGAGAATGAGCCGGAGAATTTTAAACGGATTAAGAAGATTATGCTTCCGAAGGATTATCTTGCCTACAAGATGACCGGGGTACATTGTACCGATGTATCCGATGCCTCCGGAATGCTGCTGTTTGATGTGAAGAACCGCTGCTGGTCGAAGGAGATGTGTGACATCTGCGGAATCACAGAGGATATGCTGGCACAGATTTTTGAAAGCTATGAGTGCGTCGGCGTGGTAAAGGGTGACGTTGCAAAAGAACTTGGTCTTGGCGATCAGGTGAAGGTAGCGGCAGGTGCCGGCGACAATGCGGCAGCAGCTGTAGGAACCGGTACAGTCGGTGACGGCATGTGTAACATTTCCCTTGGAACAAGCGGAACCATTTTCATTTCCTCCAAGGAGTTCGGCGTAGATAAGTACAATGCACTTCATTCCTTTGCACACGCAGATGGAAGCTACCACCTGATGGGCTGCATGCTCAGC
>CALZEZ010000170.1 GCA_945643825.1 uncultured Lachnospiraceae bacterium | reverse complement strand
ATGCACCTCGGAATATTTGTAGATGCGCTCTGCCACGCTGTCAAAGCCCTGTCCTCTCTGTGGGGTCACTCGAACCTCGATGAGTGCGGAAACCTTCTCAATATTGGTCTTCTCCCAGTCAATCAGCGTGTGATAGCCACAGATGATTCCCTCTGCCTCGAGAGCGGCAAGCTCATTGACAACATCGATTTCCTCCACTCCGAGTAGTACCGCTAATTCCTTTAAATCAATACGACTGTTCTTCTCGATAATTTTTAACAATTCCTGTCTCATATGATCTGGATCTCCTATCTTGTTTTATAGATTTCATCTGCTTTTCCCGGCTCTAAGAATCTTCTTTCGTCCTCATGCACCAGTACCCGATCTAAGGAGGTGGTGGTTCTTCCCACGAGAGCTGCCATGATGCCAAGCTCCTCCAGTCTCTGTACCGCCTGCGCTCCATCCTTACAGATGCATACCATCACGCCTCCCGACAACAGGTCGTAAGGGTTCAGGTTCAGAAAATTGCAGATTTCAATCGTTTCCTGTTTTACCGGTAATGCTTTCCATTCTATTGTCAGTCCAACCCCTGCACGTTCTGCAAGATCCCAGAGAGCCTTCAATATGCCACCCTCTCCTGCTGCCTGCGCCATGCAAATGTTGGACGAAATGGCGGTTGCGGCCTCCGGAACACTTAAGAGCAGCTTTCCAAAGTCCTGCGCCTTCTCGATAAACCTCGCGCTGTATCTCGTAAGCAGCTCCTCATACTTATCCCTTGCAAGAAGCATGCTTCCCTCCGCCGCGAGATAACCAACCACAACAACATCCCTGTCCGCAAGCTCTTCTTCGCGTCCTTGCTGTCTACGACCGCGGAGCGAAATCTGAAATAACGGCTCGCGGACAACCGCCGTTACCTCGCTCTGTATCCGGGCAATCGGTATGTCATGCGCGGCACACAGCACATCAAGCCCTCTCACGAGCTGTCTGAGTGTATCCTCGCTCTCCTCCACAGGAAGCCATACCTGCATGTCAGCTGTCATTTCAAAAAGCATGTCGGCCGATGCCTGGTCCAGTGCCTGACAGAAGGTGCGCTCCAGTGCCTCCGCACGCGGTCCGTAGACGGCGCAGGACGCAAAAACAGCGCAGAAATCCCCTGCGCTATTTTCCACTGCACGTTTCGTATGCCTGATTTGGTTGTCTATCGAACGCGTCTTCACGCCTCCTGTCACTTTGCCAAGCTTCATAAAAAAATCCTATCACATTATGGTAGCGGCACCTCCGGCTGTGGGATCACTGCCTGCGAATCCACCGGTACTACCGGCTGCGGCGGATTCTCAGATGCCGCCTTGAGTCCTGCTGCCACCTGCTTCACATGGTTGATATCATTGGTCGCAATTGCTGCCATTAAGAGATTATAGATATTGGGGTCATTGGTTGCGGTACCCACCGTCGCCTGTCTGGGCGAGGATTTGTAGGTGCTGCTGTTGACCTGAACGCGCTCTGTCTCCACGCCGTCCACGGTCACAACCTTCCAGAGCTGTGCTTTATATCCAATATGTGCTGACTGCGTAATCACCGAGCCGACCGGCGCAGCAGCATCCGTGTAAATCACTTCCGTCTCCGGAACGTTTTTCTCTAATACCACGCTCTCATAGGTAACCTTTCGATTCGGCTCCCTGGTCTCGACCCCGTAAATCGTAAAGGTAATCTTCTTATCCGCAGCAATTCCTTCTATATAAATCGGATAATCGGTATTGTTCGTAAATTTAAAGTCTTTTCCGGAATCCACGGCAATGGCCGCATCCGCGGAAGGATCCACATAGCTGACAATCATCGAGTGGTTGGAGCGCTCATCTACCTGCAGCTCCGCGCGCAGTACCGCATTGTACAGCGTCGTTGACACCTGACAGATTCCGCCGCCAAGACTGTCAACCACCTTGCCGTTTAAGTAGGAGCCCGCCATATAGTATCCGTTTGCCTCGCTAAACGGAGTCACCGCATCCGCCATTGAGAAGGTATCTCCCGGAAACAGGGTAATCCCATCAACATGCTTACAGCCCGTAGCAATATTGCCGGATCTGTTACTGTTTGAGGACGAATAGCTCGTGGTAAAGGTACCCAGAACATCCTTCACCATCGCCAGACTCTCTGCATTGGCACGCGGCGCATCCTTTATCACAATCAGGTCAATCGAGGTATCCTGATGATCCCAGCTTTTCTCCAAAAAGCTGCACACCGCATCCGTAGAAGCCGCTACATCCAGCTTCATGCCGGTCTGACCCTCTTCAATGACAAATTCTCCGTTTTCCCGGCGAAGAGAGGCATCCTTGGCGGGAACATCCGCTTCGGCACACCGACTCTCCAGAATCATTCCGACCGCACTGCGGTCTATTGCAAGCTCGATCGGAAATACCTTTTTATTTTTCTGCAAATCCTTGCGCGCCTTGTAGCGGGCAATCATCGTACCCTCTTTGCCGAGGGAGACTGCCTCCTGCACAAGCTCCGGATTCGTCCAGGTCAGCCCCAGCTCCGAGGCCGTCACCGGTGTCTCCACACCGCGCACACTGACAAGGACAATCTGCTTCCTCGCAATTTCTTCCACATAGGACTCAATCGCTGCCTGCGCCTGTGTGGTGCTCATGCCGGACAGCTCGATTCCGTCGGCATAGATGCCCTTCTCGATCGTCTGCTGTTCTTTTGCCTGCACAGGCACGGGAATGGCACAGGTAAGTAAAACCAACACAGAAATTATCAGCCATCTCTTCTTATTCCATCTCTTCATGTGTCACCCCTGGCCTTTCACCAAACTTGAAATCCTACAACAGATATGCTAGAGTGGGAACTAACATAGCAATCACCAAAATAGCAATAATGATTGATGAAACGATGCGTTTCACTTTCTTATTATGCATATTTAACAACCTTCTCACCTGCTTCTTTACTCTTTATCGAAAGGATATTATAAATGAAATTCCCCTTTTTGGCAAGCGTCATCCTGTTTTGCCTGATTCTGAGAATTCTCCTAAAGCGCGGCAACAAAACTCAGGAGCAGGAGCTTTCTTCCTTCTGGGACAGGGAGCGGCAGGCCAACGCCACAAGACGCAAATCCTTAGACGATCTGGACTACATCACCCTTCCTCTGGAGAGCTTTCCGATGCAGCTCCTCACCGACGAGGAGGAGATTACGGACTGCATCCGCACCATACAAAGTCTGTCCGAAAAGAAAATCGTAAACTTCACGGGTTACACCAACACGGACCTGAAGCTTATGTATGGTGCGCCCAATATCACACAGCTTATCCAGTACGACCAGAGCTACACAACTCTTGCCAGAACACTGCAGAAATGGGCTGCGCTTCTCTATGACCGCGGTTATGTCGCTGAGGCAAGGGTTCTCTTAGAGTTTGCGGTCTCCACACACACCGACGTCAGCGGCACCTACTCCCTGCTGTGTCAGATCTATAGGGCGCAGAACGAGCCGGAAAAAATACCGGAGCTGCTTGTCACCGCAAATACACTGCGCTCGGCGAGGAAGGATACTATCGTCCGTATTGTGCAAGAATCCTGTCCGTAAAACGGCTTGCCTCATTTCTGGTCAGACTCTCCACATCGTACTCCACTGTCAGCTTATGCCGATGGATGAGTTCATATAACCGTTCTTTCTGACGAGGCGTGATAGGTGTCTCTCTTTTGACCTTATAAATCAAAGACTCAGGATGAAAATGCTCCTCCACCGGAAAATCGTTACAAAGCTTCTCATACAGCTTCCATGTCGCCAGACAGTCCCCAAGCGCATCGTGTGCCTGATGCTCTATGCCAAAATGCCTGCATAAAAACGGGAGGCTTCGGCTCTCAAGCTCCGGCAGAAACCTTCTCGCCATCTTCAGGGTATCGAGTCCCATTCTCTCAAACGACAGTCTCTGATTCACCGCCGCTCTTTTCAAAAAGGAATAATCAAAAATCACATGATGTCCTAGCAGCACATCTTCACCTGCAAATGCCAGAAAACGCTCAAGCGCTTCCTCCATTCGCGGTGCAGCCTTTACCTTCGCATCATCGATTCCCGTAAGCTGCGTGATCCTCTCACTGATGCATCGGCCCGGATTCACATAGGTGACAAATGTGTCAAAAATCTCTCCCGCACAGATTCGGATCGCACCGATCTGAATGACGCGATCCATCTTCGGGTCTAATCCCGTCGTCTCAATATCCAACGAAACATATCTCTCTAGCATGACAGTGAAACCACCCTGGC
>CALZEZ010000169.1 GCA_945643825.1 uncultured Lachnospiraceae bacterium | reverse complement strand
ATATATAAGCTTCCTCTGTATATCACAGAGAACGGAATGTCCTGCCATGATGATGTCTCATTAGATGGCAGGGTTCATGACCCGAACCGGCAGAATTTTCTGGACTTATATATTTCTGCACTTCAGAAGGCAAACGACGAGGGTGTGGATGTAAGAGGATATTTTCTCTGGACGTTTCTTGATAATTTTGAATGGGATAAGGGCTACACAGAGAGATTTGGCATTGTACACGTCGACTTTACGACCCAGAAGCGAATCGTGAAGGATTCTGCCTACTGGTATCAGAGGATCATTGAGTCCAATGGAAGAGAACTTACGATCAATAAAAAGGTGAGACCGATCCTGTTCTTAAACCCTGTGTTTAAGCAGATGATCTGGGGAGGCAACAGGCTTTCCGAAAGCTTCGGCTATGAGGTTCCCGGTGATAAGACAGGCGAATGCTGGGGTGTCAGTGCTCACCCGAATGGGGATTGCATAGTAAGAGAAGGATGCTTTGCGGGCAAAACGCTGTCCGAGCTTTGGAAGGAGGAACCGGGGCTTTTTGGAAACAGCGAGCTTGATAGATTTCCATTACTTGTCAAAATCATTGATGCGAAGGCTGACTTAAGCATTCAGGTCCATCCCGATGATGCGTATGCCGGAGAGCATGAGAACGGTTCTCTCGGTAAAACAGAATGCTGGTATATTCTCGATTGCTCCGAGGATGCGGCATTGGTTGTGGGGCATAATGCTAGGTCAAGAGAAGAACTGACAGAAATGATCGAGCAGGGAAGATGGGAGGAGTTCATTCGGGAGGTTCCTGTTAAGAAGGGAGACTTTATCCAGATCAATCCCGGTACCGTTCATGCGATCAAGGGCGGCATGATGCTTTTGGAAACGCAGCAAAACAGCGATATTACGTATCGTGTTTACGACTATGACAGACTCAGTGATGGGAAGCCCCGTGAGCTTCATGTGAAGCAGAGCATTGACGTGATCACGGTGCCCGCTCCGTCTGCAGCAGACAGTGTGAAGCATGCCGCAGACCTTACGGCGAATGTATTCCATGAACTGACTTCCTGCGACTACTTTAAGGTATGGAAGCTGCAGGTGACAAAGCCGATCTCCTTTGATCAGACACATCCCTTTATGATTATGAGCGTAGTTGAAGGACATGGGCTTGTAAATGGTCAGATGATTAGGAAAGGTGACCACTTCATTCTTCCCGACGGAATCGGCAGAATCGATATGCAGGGTGCCATGACACTGATTGCGTCGTCTATTAGATAGAAAAAGCGGATGCGCTGGCATCCGCTTTCTTCTTACTTCTCGCCGGCATAGACGCGATCATAATCGTAGCCTGTGTCGGGCTTGCAGGTCACCGGCTTACAGGAGAAGTAGATCACAGCATTCTCTGTAAGTGAAAACTCCAAATGAAGCCCAGCTGCGTCAGCCGCAAGCCGGTCGCCTCCGGTGAGAGGCCATGCTGCCTCGCGTAACAGGTCGTTTTGCTCCTCTGTCGGGTTTGCCGGTTCTCCCATATCATGCCAAAGCTTTAGCGGATTGCAGGTCTTCTCATCCACAGTCTTTGTAAGCAGGAAATACTCGACATCCTTTTCTGCCGGGATATCCATGCAAAGAGTGAAATCTGCGCCCGTGCGGTACAGGGTATCATTCCATACAATTCCATGGTACGCTCCATCCTCGCCCTTTAACACAATTGCATTGTCATCGCGGTATACGCAGGTACCTACTGCTTTCTTTAGTTCTTTATAGAATGCAAACGTCCAGAAGGTTGGCTTGGGAATACATCCGTTTGCTACCAGACCGAAACCGCCGTGGAACGGTGTGAAAGGAACACCCTGCTCCTCAAAGACATCGCCAAACGTCCAGTAGGAGTAGGATTCGTTGTCATCACCGAGTCTTGAAAGCTGTCTTGCTATGTAGGCTGCATTCTGATTGGTGTCATGTACCGGGCAGTTTGGAATATAGGAGGTATTAAACTCGGTAATCTGAATCTGCAGTCCCTTGTATTCTGGGAAGCTGTCGATAATCTCTCTTGTTGTATGCAGATTTGCAAACCCATCCTCCTGTGGGGAGAGCTTTGCATATCCGTAATGTCCCTCTCTCTTCGGGAATTCCGTGGTGTAGTGGTGTCTTGTCACGAAATCAACAGGAATGCTGTTTTCATGACAATAGGTCATAAATGCTTTGATCCATACCTCGTCGGTTCCGCCGCAAACAGCCGGACCGCCGACACGAAATCTCTGATCCACTGCCTTGATTGCATCAAACGTCTTATGGAACAGCTTAAAATACTCCTGCATGTCTGCTTTTTCCCAGAAGCCCGGAAGGTTAGGCTCATTCCAGACCTCGATCGGCCAGGTCAGCACTTCCTCCGTGCCGTATCTTTCCATCAGATGACGAAGCAATGCCTGCACCATAGCAGTCCATTTCTCATAATCTGCCGGTGGTGTTGTATTTCCTTTCCAATAAAAAATGGTCTGCGTACCGCTTGCCATCTTCTCGGGCATAAAGCCAAGCTCCAGGAAGGGAACCAAGCCCTGCCTCAGGTAGCTGTCCATCACGCGGTCTAAATAGGTATAATTGTATTCCCCATCCTGATAGATCGCCATATCATCACAGAACAGCCCATGACCGCGGATATGCGAAAAGCCGATATAATCCTGCACAAGCTTTAGCTGCTCCTGGTATTCCTCATGGAGTGCTAAGCCCATTCTGCCTGTTCCGACACAATAGTCCACTCCGTTGTGGAAAGCAATTTCATTTGTCGGATCGATTTTAATTGTTTTGTTTGTCATCCTTACCCTCTCCTTTTTACGAAAATACTGTTTTCATACCTTTTGCTCTTATTTCTATTTTTTGTCCCAGTAAATCCGCACTTTTTTTGGTTTTTTTCCGATTTGTCCCAGTAATTTAGAAAATCCTTGGAACTTTTTTGTGTTTTTAAAATAAATCGTGCGGATTTACTGGGACGAAAATTGAAAAATCAATAGATTTGTCCAAAATGGTTAACATAACACTAATTCAAACAAACACAAATCATCACAGCCTGCCTATCTCTTGGAAGAAATCGCACTCTTTGGGCACATCTCCTGACAGCAGTAGCAGCGGATGCATTTGCCATAATCATAAACCGGCGGCTTATCCTTGCCGTTTTTAAATGCCACAGCTTTGCCGGGCACCGGACAGTGATCCACGCAGATGCCGCACTTGATACATTTGTCCGGATCAATCCTTGGTCGCTTCGCAATACGTGTCATGGTATCGGAAAAACGACTGAGAAATGTCCGCTTTGCACCGGTTCTGTCCACGTTAAAATTCTTATTGCCGTAGGCTTCCTTCAGACCTTCCAATGAAATCTCCGAAATCTCACCGCTTTGATAATCACCCTTAACAATAGTAATCCCTGCAGTATCACAGACACCAAGCCCCATGACCGCGCCCTGTGAGTTGGTCGGAACCGCTAACGGATCCAGATAGATAAGCTCGCAGAAGATCGTATCGAGCGCAACTGGATCAGTGGAAAACAAAAGAACATTCATCGGTGTCGGGTCACCCGAACCAGGTCCATTGCCCTCCATTGCCACGATACCATCCATGACATGCAGTCTCGGCTTCGTATACCGGTGGATGTCGACAAGCATCCTCGCAAAAACCGTTGCATTGGGGAAGCTCACATGTCCGGCGGCCTTGCGGTAGCCGCAGATCAGACCATAGAGGTTTTTTACAGCTCCGGTCACCCGTTCTAATGCATGGGTCTTCATCTTGCACAGGTTAATGATCGCATCCACCTGTGTCACCTCTTTGGCAAAATAAAATTCCTTCGCTGTCATGCCATCCGGATAAGCTACCTTGACCTCCTCAGACATCGGTGTCTGCACAGCTCCGTAGATCACCTCAGACTTCTCAAGACCAAGCTTTCCGGCTACACCGCTGCAGCTTCCATGTCCCGGCGAATCTCCATAGATAACCTGTCCACAGCCTGCCTCCTGCAGCAGACGAAACATCGCCTTCATTACAGACGGATGCGTTGTTGCTGCCGCCTCCGGCAAAGCAGCCGACAGAAAATTTGGCTTTACCAGGATCTTTTCTTCCGGCTTCACAAACTCTAAGATTCCTCCCAGGGCATCCACACCGCACTTCACTGCCTGGAAGACTGCGTCTTCCTCATAGGTATCGCATGGCACAACCACGACTTTTGATTTGTTCTGCTCCATATATACCTCCTCAAAAAGATAC
>CALZEZ010000168.1 GCA_945643825.1 uncultured Lachnospiraceae bacterium | reverse complement strand
TTCATACTGCGATACAGCCTGCTCTTAATCGTACTCAGATTCTCATCCAGAATATCCGCAATTTCTTCCAGTTTCTTGTCCTCAAAGTACCTTAGAATCACCACGGCTTTATCCTTGTCCGGCAACTCATCCAATGCCCTTTCCAGATCCACATCGGTATAATTGTCCTGCACATATCCAATTTGATTCCCATCGTTTTCACGCACATCCTCATAGGAAAGAAATTCGGATTGTTTCAGGCACTGAAAGCATTCATTGAGCATGATACGGTATACCCAGGTCTGCGCATACTCCGGTTGCTTTAGCGTATGACTGCTCCTTATCGCTTTGTATGCACCATTTTGTACGATATCGGCGGCATCTGCGCTATTGTGAACATAGCTGTATGCCAGACGATAGTATTGATTATACTTTTCCAGAATTATCTGTTCAATTAAGGCTCTATTGGATCTCTCCTTACCCTTGAAAAGATACAAAGCTTTTCACCTCCTTTATGTTCCTCTGAAGATTAGATTAGGTGAGTGGTAAAAAAGTTTCAGGTTATACGAAATGAATTACAGAATATAAAAAGAACTCCTCGAGTAAACTCGGGAGTTCTTTCCATATTCTGCAATTCGCAGTAATCCTTATCTCTTTGAGAACTGAGGTGCGCGTCTAGCGGCTTTGAGACCGTACTTCTTACGCTCCTTCATACGAGGATCACGAGTAAGGAAGCCAGCCTTTTTCAGGACAGGTCTGTACTCTGCATCAACCTCAAGTAATGCTCTGGAAATACCATGTCTGATGGCACCAGCCTGACCGGTAGTACCGCCACCACGTACATTCACTAATACGTCAAACTTGTCGGCATTATCGGTTGCAACAAGGGGCTGACGAACGATTACTTTCAGAGTCTCAAGACCAAAATACTCATCAATGCCTCTCTTGTTGATTGTAATATTTCCTTTACCAGGAACTAAATATACTCTGGCAACTGAACTCTTTCTTCTTCCTGTTCCGTAGTATCTTGCTTTGTTAGCCATTTTAATTTTCTCCTTTCAGTCCCTCTAATTAAAATGTTAATACTTCAGGTTTCTGAGCGATCTGCTCGTGCTCAGGTCCTGCGTATACATGAAGTTTGGTGAACATCTGTCTTCCCAAAGGTCCTTTCGGAAGCATTCCTTTCACAGCTAACTCGATTACCTTCTCAGGCTTCTTTGCTAACATCTCTTTTAAGGTAGTCTCTTTCATACCACCAACATAATCAGAGTGATGATAGTAAATCTTCTGCTCTAATTTCTTACCGGTAACCTTAATCTTGGATGCATTAACAACGATAACATAATCGCCACAATCCATATGAGGGGTGAAAATAGGCTTATTCTTACCTCTTAAAACTTTTGCAACTTCGGAAGCTAAACGACCGAGAGTCATATCAGTAGCATCAACTACATACCATTTTCTATCAATGGTAGCCGGGCTTGCCATAAATGTTTTCATTACATTTCCTCCATAAATCAAGTCTCGAGAGACTTTCCTCATTTTGTGGTTCTTTGCTTCTCGATCGGCAGATGTCCGGGCTGCCTACTGATTACTCAGAACCAGATTTTGCTCTATTTCCAATGCTTTACCGGGGCTTTGGCAAAACATCACGAAACATTGTCACAGTTAGATATTATATAATACAGGTTTTTCCATGTCAAGCACAATCTTACTGTTTTCCTGTTTTCCTGTCATGTTTTCCTTTTTCATTCGCTTCTGCCTTCATTTTGGTCTTTCGCACATACATAGCCGCATCAGCACGATTACAGATATCGGAAAACCGCTTGTCAACAGCAGAATCATAAATAGCCAATCCGCAGGCAATGGATACCTTTTCATATGCCGGAAGATCGCTGTCGGCCAGCTCCTCTATTTTTTGATCGATACTCTGTAAACACTGTTCTCTTCGCTGGTAATCCTCTTCTTCCAGTACGACAATAAACTCATCTCCACCAATGCGATATACCACACTATTACAAAAGGTTTCACTGAGCAGCTTGCAGGAATTCTGAATATATAAATCCCCAAACTCATGCCCATACCTGTCATTAATCTTCTTCAGATTGTTGATATCAACCATAACGACCCCGCATGCCGGACAGCAGCCCGCATTGATTCTGTCCTGCATCCAGGCCTCTTTTGTCTCAAATGCCATCCGATTCTTCAGCTGCGTAAGTGCATCCGTCTCACTCAGCAGGCGAAGTCTGCAATTCAATTCATTCATTCGCAGCTCACGATAGAATTTCCCAAGGAGAATACTCATGCGCTGAACATAGATTCTGAGGTTCTGTGACTGGTTAATCTTCTTACAGTCGTCACCAAAAACGAGATAGCCAAAGGCCGCTACGCTCTCATGCAAGGGCAGAAAGATAAAAAAGCGGTTTTCTTCCGATGGTGAATAAAAGGGCACTAACACATTATGATTAAATTTCTCATTTACATGAATGGAGGTGCCATCCTTGGAATATACAACATCCATAATCTCGGAATAGCCATCCGTCTTCATATTAATAGTCTGATCATAAATGGACTGTTCAAAAAGCGGATCCATTACAAAATGAAAGCACGTACCCTCAAAGTCCTTATTTCGCATCGTAATACGCGAGAACTGTTCTCCCAGCTCCTTATAGCATTTGCTGGTTGCAATCCTCCGCTCAATATCAGACAGCTTTATATCGAAGTTGGAATTTGTCATATTATCGATAAATCGTTTCCTGCCGATCTCACGTCTGACCTTATCAACATCCCTCGATGTCCCACATCCACAGCTCTCACTCGGCACAAATTCACTACGCACCTGATAAACACGTTCGCATGGCTCATGATTCAAAATCTTCTCCATTACCTCCGCGCATTTGCGGCCAATCTCTTCAAACCGTTGATCCACCGAACAAATGGAGGGATCATAAATCTGTGAATTGTAGCTGTGGTCGAACCCTGCTATTACCATATCCTGCGGCACTCTTATGCCTTTCTCTGTCGCCGCATGACAAAGCAGCATCGCCAGTGTGTCGTTTGCACAAAGAATTGCATCCGGCATGGGTTCTGCGGCCTCATATAATGCGGTAAAAAAATCATCGGCTATCATCGGATTCCAATAGGAATAGCAGATGTGCTCCTCCGGCAATGTCAGATTTCTTTCCTCAAGAACCTGCATCAGGGTGTGAAGCCTGTCATTACTATCCATGTTATCTCTGCTTCCGGCAACAAATGCGGGATTCCTCACTCCATGCTCATCGATAAGATGCTCACACATTGCCCTCATACCAAACAGATTGTCGCAGCCCACCAGATAATGCCTGCCATCATCCTTGCCGGTATATATCACCGGAATCCCTGCCTGATCACAGCGTTCATTGATGCGCTCCGTCACATCCTTAAAGTCTATCCCGTTAGCAAACACAAAAGCTCCATCAAAGTCATGCATATCCGGCAGATTAAAAATATTCAGTTCCCCCTGAAAGAAGCCTTCTTCCTGCCCGAACGTGGCATAGCATAGGAACAGATAAAGATCCGCACTGATATCGCGAAGTCCCTCCCTGATTCCCTCAATATACTGTTGAAGAATCTCACTTCCCCAGCCTGTGCTAAAAACAGCAAATTTCTTTTTTCCCATTTCCCAATACACCCAAATTCATCTACACAATCGAAAAAAGCATCCGGTTACAGATGCCCTTTTCTTATTATATTCTATCTATTGCCGGTACTGCAAGCTCATTATTGTAACAGACCAGACAAATCTCCATAGTGACTCATCACAAAGCCAATCATGTCGTCTTCCGTTGCTGTACCAATATCAAATTCCTCATAAGAGGGACGCTCCAGCTTGGCATCATCCGAAATGGTAAGATAACCGGACAATGACATGTCATCCGTCATGGTATCCACATCGATTCGATCAAAAGCGATTTTCATCTCCGTGTCGGATTTTGCAATACTGCCATCAAACTCCACACCGCCTTCGTCCATGTAGAATTTGCCTCCGAGACTTCCATCAGTCGGATCATATTTCCATTGAATGGTCAGATCCTCCTCGCCGGTAATCACGATCTCACTGCTTTCCATCGTTCCGTTTCTGCTTGCTGACTTAACCGCTTCAAAATCCAGATTCTCGTCCTCTACCTTTGCCGCAAATCTCCAGTTCTGCAGAGGATAATCGCCCCCCATAATCTCCAGATTGACATAATCACTGGTCGCATCCGTCAGTGTAATTGCAGCAATCTGTTTCT
>CALZEZ010000167.1 GCA_945643825.1 uncultured Lachnospiraceae bacterium | reverse complement strand
GGGGTACGAGTCGAGGGAGAGGCTGCAAAAGGCTTTACCGTGATGTTTCTGCAGATGTGGAATGCGATGAAACCGACAGAAACGGATTTTGCGCCTTATTGTGTTCCGTTTGAGAAGGATGCTTATCAGGATGGATATGTGCAGCCATATGGAGATACGCCATTAGACGAAGAAACACTTGGAGAGAATATTTACAAAAATATTATCAACAATGCAAAAGACTATGTGTGGATTTATACTCCTTATCTGATCGTTGATGATGCAATGCTTCAATCACTATGTCTTGCTGCGAAAAGAGGGGTTGACGTTAGAATTGTCACTCCGGGAATTCCGGATAAGAAAGTGGCTTACTGGCTCACACAATCAAACTATTCGGTTCTGTTGCAGGCGGGAGTGAAGATTCTCCAGTATACGCCGGGATTCATTCATGCAAAATGCGTGTTGTGTGATGATAGGATTGCAACTGTTGGAACCGTCAATATGGATTATCGAAGCTTCTTCCATCATTTTGAATGTGGTGCATTATTCTATCAGACAAGTGTATCAAAGAGCTTGAAAATGGATATGTTAAAGACCTTTGAGATGAGTGAGGAGATCACACCCGCGTGGTTAAAGGAGCATGTTGCAACGAATCTGCTTTTTGGACCTATATTAAAATTACTGGCACCGCTTTTCTAGCGGTGCCGATTTTATTAATGTATATCAAAGTGAAAATTTCCACCCATGTTAGGATCATTAATATCCTGTAATTCTTTCTGAAACTCCAGTTCTCTCTTCAGGGTGGCTTCGCTCTGAAGATCCATGTAGAGTATAAACACATCCTCCAGAGACATACCCTTTTCCACGGCAATCTCCTCCATTATGGGACGAAGCTTTTCTAACTGAAAGGATACCTGCGTATTCTGTGCATCTACATCTGCCAAAGCCTGTGCAGAAAAATCATTGATTCTTCTTAATATCTCTTTATTTTCATCTGTCATTTTTTGTCTATCCCTTTCTTATAAGTCTGAGATTATTTTAACACTGATAATAATTGCGTCAAGGGTAAAATTCTTCTATAATGAGAGAGAAAACACTTAAGACAGGAGAATTAAGAGGATGGCAGATATCAGACCTTTTCGTGCAATCAGACCAGTGTCGGAATGGATTGAGGAAATTGCGGAATTACCCTATGATGTATATGACAGACAGGAGGCGAGGGCACTTGTAGAGAAGAGACCGAATTCTTTTCTTGCAATCGACAGACCGGAAACACAGTTTGCACCGGATTGTGATATGTATGCATCGCAGGTTTATGAGAAGGCCGCCAAAATGCTCTGGAGTCAGGTGGAAGAGGGCAGATTTGTGAAGGATGAAGCTTCCTGCTATTATATCTATCAGCTGACGATGGAGGGGCGTAGCCAGACCGGAATTGTAGCCTGCTCTTCCATAGAGGATTATGAGAACGGAATTATTAAAAAGCATGAGAATACACGTGCCGAGAAAGAGCAGGATAGAATCCGGCATGTTGACACTTGCAATGCGCAGACTGGTCCCATTTTTCTCGCCTATCGCTATAATGAAATAATAGATGGTATTTTGCGCAGGTGCATGGCGCAGGAACAGCCCGTGTATGATTTCATCAAAGAGGGAGACATTCGGCATAAGGTCTGGATTATTGATGATGCCTCTGACATTGAGACAATCCGGCAATGCTTCGTACAGACTCCGAGCATCTATATTGCTGACGGGCATCATCGGTGTGCATCTGCCGTTAAGGTAGGAGAAAAACGAAAGCTGGAAAACAGAAATGACAGGGGAGACGAAGAATATCATTATTTTCTATCTGTTTTGTTTCCTGATAAGGAACTCATGATTATGGATTATAATCGTGTTGTTGCAGATCTGAATGGATACAGTGTGGAGGAATTTTTGAGAAAGCTTGAGAAAGCCTTTTCTGTGGAGAAGGCGGGCCATGGGGAAACGCCCGCTGATTTTAGAAAACCCCGCAAAAAGGGCGAATTTGGAATGTGTCTACCGGATGGATGGTATTGTCTGCAAATCAAGCAGGAATACCTTTCGTCGGATCCGGTCGAGGGCTTAGATGTCTCCTTGCTACAGAATTATCTTCTTCATCCGATTCTGGGAATCAAGGATCCCAAGACAGATAAGAGAATTGATTTTGTCGGTGGAATCAGAGGAATGGATGAATTGGAAAAATGTGTTCAGGATGGCTGTGCCGTGGCCTTTTCCATGTACCCGACCTCCATCTCAGAGCTGTTTATGGTTGCTGATGCAGGGCTGCTGATGCCGCCCAAATCAACATGGTTTGAGCCAAAGCTCTTAAGTGGAATATTCATTCATGATATACGATAACAGGTAGGAGGATAGAGAATCGATTATGATTGATGATATTTTGTCAGAGCAGGATGTGAATACAACGGTAATCCAGCAGTTCATACAGGAATTGCCCGAAAAGGCACTCCGCTTTGGAATGAAAATGTTATTCGCAGTAGCTGTCTTTTTTGTTGGAAGCCAGATTATCAAAGGGGTCTGCAGAATTGTAAATAAGAGTATGGAAAAGCATAATGCGGACACTGGAGTAAGGCAGTTTGTAGGTTCCTTTTTAAAATATTCCCTTTATCTACTACTGGTATTAACGACGGCATCCAGTGTCGGATTCAGCGTGGCGAGTGTTGTCGCACTTCTTGGTTCAGCCGGGGTTGCAATTGGTTTAGCCGTACAGGGGAGCTTATCCAATCTGGCAGGAGGCGTTTTGATTCTTCTCCTTAAGCCATTTCGTGTCGGAGATTATATTGTGGAGAATAATGGTGGAAAGGAAGGAACGGTAAAGGAGATTCAGATCTTTTATACGAAGCTGGAAACTGTGGATAATCACATAGTGGTTCTTCCAAACGGAGCACTTGCCAATAACAGCATCACGAATTACTCCAGCTGCCCTATGCGGCGACTGAGTCTGCAGGTGGGAATTGCGTATAGTGCAGACATCCATGTGGCGCGGCAGGCAATCCTCAAGGTTCTCTCAGAGGAACCGAGAGTTCTTAAGGATCAGACAATGCGGGTGTTTGTTGATGAGTTAGGAGACAGTTCTGTCGTTCTGGGGATTCATTGCTGGTTAAAAAATGAAGATTACTGGGAAGGAAAGTGGGCTGTTACGGAAGCGGTTAAGCTTGCAATGGATGAGGCAGGTGTTTGTATCCCGTTCCCTCAGATTGATGTGCATCTGAATTGATAAAAATGTACCACAAAAATGAAATCCCCTCTTGCCTAATGAGGGGATTTCGTGTATAATCGTTCGAGTAAGCTGAAATAGCTCAGTCGGTAGAGCACTTCACTCGTAATGAAGGGGTCGTGAGTTCGAGTCTCATTTTCAGCTTTGGGAAGACTAAGGTTTGCTTTCGCATTATACCTTAGTCTTTTTTAATTTCCTTAAGACCGTCAATACCGGTAATGCCGAGACCTGGAGTGTCTGATATGGTAATGTCCTTTTCGCGGAAGATTGCTCCACCATGTACCGGATCCGTTTTGCACAGAACAGGACCATCCAAATCTATTTTGGTAATAATCTGTTTGGCACACGCAAGGTGAACGGCAGCGTTGACACTGACCTTTGCCTCCAGCATACAGCCTATCATGCATTCCACGCCATAAACCTCTGCAGCAGAGGCAATCTTGAGAGCATTGTAGAGGCCGCCGCATTTCATAAGTTTGATATTAATGAGATCTGCCGCACGCATCTGCATGATCTTTAATGCATCCTCAGGGGAAAAGACGCTCTCATCAGCAAGTACCGGAACATAGGAATGATCTGTGACATAACGTAAGCCATCAAAATCATGCGCTTTGACGGGTTGTTCAACGAATTCGATATCAAGTCCCTTTTCCTGCATCTGATTCAGTAAGCGAACCGCTTCCTTGGGAGACCAGCCCTGATTGGCATCAATACGGATACACATGGCACTTCCGACGGCCTGACGGACGGCGAGAAGTCGTTCAAGATCTCTTGAGGCATCCTTTCCTACCTTGATTTTCAGACAATCATAGCCGCGCTCCTTGGCATTGACGGCATCTAATGCCATTTCATCGGGATCATTTACGCTGATCGTAATGTCAGTGACAATGTTTTTGCGGGAGCCACCAAGCATCTTATAGACAGGAATCTGGTACAATTGTCCATACAAATCCCAGAGTGCCATATCAACTGCAGCCTTTGCGCTGGTGTTTTTGACAATACTGGATTGCAAGGTCAGCATCAGATTTTCGAAATCATCTATTTCCATACCGA
>CALZEZ010000166.1 GCA_945643825.1 uncultured Lachnospiraceae bacterium | reverse complement strand
GCCCCTCCGGGTTGTCCATTCTGGGTAGCTGTATTCGAAAGAATTGAGAATGACAAGCTATCTGTTGCAAAAGTTACTTTTGGGGCAGAACCCAAGGATTACGAAGTATTCGTGTTCATCTTAAAGCATTACAACAAACTGCGCTTCAGTCCGGCTGTAGATGTTGTAGTAAAAGAGGCGAAAAGCAATCCGAAGAGGATGCAGCGTGATGCGAAAAAGCAGATGCAGGAAACCAGCATCGGAACAAAATCACAACAGGCTTTGAAGCTACAACAGGAACAGATCAAACAGGAGCGAAAAGTTACGAGCCGAGAGCAAAAAGAGGCGAAACAGCAGCGATTGTTTGAACTGCGGCAGCAAAAGAAAAAGGAGAAGCATAAGGGGCATTGATGCTCCTTTGCTAAACTCCTTAATTCATCACGAGGAGGTGTTTTGAAATGAGATCTGGTTCAATCTATTTGGTGGTAAAGGATTTTGATAAATCACTGGATTTTTATGAAAAAGTTTTGGATAGGAAAGTGAGTGCGACGAATGGAAAAAGATTTGCCATGTTCCATATGAAAGGGTTAAATCTATGTCTTATGAATGGATATTATGACGTACAGCATCCGGAGCAGTTGGTGACGAAAGGACCTAGATTCCCTGAATACGATAATACGGATGACATTGCGAATGCAGAGAATTCCAAAAAGGTATTCATCAATTTGGGCGTGGATGATTTGGACGAAGAATTCGAGCGAATAAAGAGTCTGAATATTGCAACCAATTTAACACCGATTCGATATTTGAACGTTTTTTCTCCATATTGGTATTTTACATTTATGGATCTCGACGGGAATCCAATTGAAATCACAGGAGGACATGAAAATGGAAGTAATGAATTATTTTGAGAGTGATGATCAGGAATACTGGCTTGAGCAGATTGGCAAGAGTGATTGGGGAGCAGGACAGTTTCTGCACCAATTATTGCGGGATGGAAAACTGCAGGAATATGTAGGGGAGAAGGTGAAGGTTTTGATGTTAGTCGAGGAGGGCGAGCTTATTTCCTTCTGCACCTATGCCGAAAAGGATGACATTCAGCCAACCGACCTAAAACCATGGATTGGTTGGGTTTATACATTCCCTCAGAGACGTGGACAGCACTGTGCGGGGAAGTTGTTTGAGGAGATTGCAAAGCTTGCAAAAGCTGAGAATGTCAGTCAGGCTTACATATCAACGAATCATGTTGGCCTGTATGAAAAATACGGTTGCGAATTCCTGACACAGATGCCTGATATTGGTGGTGAGATGTCAAGAATATACGTGATGAAGTTTAATGGGTAAATGGTAGTATGACGAAGATACAAGGAAATGAATGGAAAATAAAGCTGGTTGCCCTGCCCTGCCTGTGTGTGGACGTTTTTTATGGAACCGATGAGATAAGACCCGGCGGCGAAGCACTGAATTTTGCAGCGCATGCCGCTGATTTTGAGCGAATGGACGTGACACTTCTTGGAGTGGTTGGTGACGATCGATATGCCAAAACCATAATGTCATCCATTGCAGATAGGAGAATTGATACCCACCTCGTTCGGGTGGACAAGAATCACAACACAGCGAACAATATGACTTATCTGACACCAGAGGGGGATCGATATTATAAAGAGGATTCCTGGGACGGAAGCATTTTAGATAATATTGTATTAAACGAGGAAGAAATCAGTGCGATTACCGGTGCGGATGTGGTATTTGTCCATTTCGCAGCCTCCTGCTTTAAGCAGGTATGGGAGCTGAGAAAGCAGGCGGATTTTAAGTTGGCTGTTGATTTTGACGTGGAAAAAGATTTTGAGAAAATAGAGCAATATGCATCATACATTGATTTCTTTATGATCAGTGGTGCCAAAGAGCTTTTGCCATATTTCGAAGATTTTTCTAAGAAGTATGACGGACTCTTCAATATGTCCTTGGCAGAGCAGGGAAGTGTGACCTATCACAAGGGTGTGAAATATCAGGTGGCAGCAGAACCGGTAGAAAAGATTGTGGATACGACCGGATGCGGTGACAGCTATCATGCGGGCTTTGTCTGCTCCTATCTGTTAGAGGGAGATATTGAGAAAGCGATGCGGACAGGCTCACAAACGGCTGCCCGGACTTTGTCACATTATGGTGGGTTTTGATGAAGATAGGAGGATGAATTACTATGATACTTGAGACACAGAGATTAACACTTCGAAGATGGACAGAGGCAGATGCAGAAAGCCTTTATGAATACGCTAAGGACCCGGATGTAGGTCCTGTTGCCGGATGGCCTCCGCATAAAAGTGTGGCGGAAAGCTTAGAGGTGATACGCAATGTTTTTAAAGGTGCCCAGTGCTATGCCATATGCGAAAAAGGAAGTGATAAGGCGATTGGAGCAGTTGAACTGAAATTGAATGGACATACCGATATGACAGAAAGGGATGACGAATGCGAGCTTGGCTATTGGATTGGAAAACCCTTCTGGGGGCGCGGCTATATGCCGGAAGCGGCAAGAGAACTGATTCGCTATGGGTTTGAAGAGCTTGGGATGACTACAATCTGGTGCGGCTATTATGAGGGAAATGAAAAATCCAAGAGAGTTCAGGAAAAAGTAGGGTTTGTCTATCATCATACCTGTAATGAGGTACCGGTGCCCCTGTTGGATGATATCAGAGTCGGACACACCAATATTTTGACCAAAGAGCATTGGGAGGAGATTCAATGAAAGAGCAAAGATCGGGCACCAAGGAAAGAATACTCGATTCCGCTCTGAACTTGTTTTCCGAAAAAGGATATGACGGAGTTGGTGTGGATGCGATCGCAGAACAGGCAGGCTTGAAGGGACCATCCATCTACAAGCATTTCAAAAGTAAAGAGGAGATTCTGGATACCTTAATCAGAGAGGTCGATAGTTATTACGAGAAGAATTTCGGATCAAAGCTCCACCCGGGTAAAATTCCTGCCTCTGCGGAGGAGCTGGTCGATATTTCGTGGAAAAGAATCCGTTTTACACTGAAGGATGACAGGATAAGGAAAACACGAAGGATCTTAGCAATGGAGCAGTTTCGAAGTCCTCAAGTTGCAAAGCTTGCTACCAGATATAGTCTGGAAAACATACAGGGAATCTATCAGAAGCTTTTTAAAGAAATGATGGATGCCGGTGTGATCAGGCAGGGCGATCCGGCTATGCTCTCCATGGCGTTTATAGCACCGATCACCCTTCTTATCAATATGTGTGACAGAGAGCCCGAACGGGAACAGGAGGCGATGAATTCCATGAAGGAATATATGAATTATTTTGCGAAGCAGTATTTGCAGGAGAACAAGGAAGAAAATGTTGCAGAATATTAGCCTTACAGAATCAAACGATTTTGTTGATAAAATTGTTCGATTTGCGTATAATACAGTTGAAAAGATATATTTTTCTTTTTAGACGATTACTATTCATTCTTCAAGAAAGGGGATGACGATATGTCTATTACTGCAACGGAATTAAAACTTAATCTTGGCAAATATCTTATGCTTGCGGAAACAGAGGATATTTACATCACCCGTAACGGAAAAGTAGTTGCAAAGTTATCTAATCCATATCAGGACAGAGTAGATGTTGCGAAGTCATTATTTGGCGTTCTTTCGGCTGATATGACTTTGGAAGAAGCACGAGAAGAAAGGTTGAATATGATATGAGAGTCATAATTGATACCTGTGTTATCATAGATGCTTTACAGTCTCGTGTTCCGTTTGCGGAAGCGGCACAAAAAATTTTTATATATTCTGCAAATAAGCAATTTGAGGGTTATATCACTGCAAAATCAGTTACGGAAATATATTATCTGACACATCGCTTAACACATAGCGATGCAGAAACACGCAAGATTCTGAGCAAGCTTTTTACTTTGTTTCATTTGTTGGATACTACTTCAATAGACTGTCGAAAAGCAATATCTTCTGAAATTAGTGATTATGAGGATGCTATTATGGTGGAAACTGCTATTCGTTCAGAAATGGATTGTATTGTAACCAGAAATGAGAAAGACTACACGAAATCTTCTGTTAAGGTACATGAACCTTCTGCATTTTTAGAGTTATTAGAAGCAGAAAATAATAAATAATAAGAAAGATTTGGTGTCAGCCACTAAAATATGTCACAGAATCCCGCACAAAAGTGTGGGATTCTGTTTTTTCTACTTGACGCTCTAACGGTCGTTAAATATACTTGTTCTATTATTACTATAGAATGGAAGTGACACATGAAGCAGGAGAAAACAAAAAAATTAATGATTTTGGTCGTAGGGCTGAGCCTGTTTTGTGTTTATGGGTTTGTGGGTGTGGGGGTTGTTGTTGTT
>CALZEZ010000165.1 GCA_945643825.1 uncultured Lachnospiraceae bacterium | reverse complement strand
GTTCAAGAAAGGCAAAGAGAAGCTCAGAGGTAGCATATTCTGAACCTATTTATACAATGGAGGATGCAGATGGTGCGATCCGTCATCTGGTGCCCTGCAGATACAATGAAGAGATTCAGGTGTGTGATGAAGTAAAGATTCGCTTTACAGACATCGGACACCTGTTAGGATCGGCCAGCATTGAGGTTTGGCTTACCGAGAAGCAGGATCAGAGGGAGATTACGAAGAAAATCGTGTTTTCCGGTTATATTGGCAACTATAATCAGCCTCTGATCAAAGACCCCGCAAAAACAGCAACAGCCGATTATGTAGTGATGGAATCGACCTATGGTGACAGACTGCATCCGACGGATCGTCTTGACTATGTATCAGAGCTTTCAAAAATCCTGCAGGAAACCTTTGACCGGGGAGGAAATGTGGTTATTCCCTCTTTTGCGGTAGGACGAACCCAGGAGCTTTTGTATTTCCTCAGGCAGATAAAGGAGCAGAAGCTGATTGCAAGACATGAGAATTTTCCGGTATATGTGGATTCTCCGTTGGCAGTGGAAGCAACAGAGATTTTCGGACGCAATGTAGCAGAATGCTTTGACGAGGAGGCAATGGTTCTGATCAGACAGGGAATCAATCCGATTCGTTTCCCGGGGCTTCGGCTTGCCATTACGAGTGATGAATCCAAAGCCATTAACTTCGAGAATACCCCAAAGGTTATTATTTCAGCCTCCGGTATGTGTGAAGCGGGACGTATCCGCCATCATCTGAAGCACAATCTTTGGAGACCGGAGTGTACGGTTCTGTTTGTAGGCTATCAGGCAGTCGGAACACTCGGCCGCATTCTGGTGGAAGGCGAGGTAAAGGAGATTCGCCTGTTTGGTGAACCGATTGAAATTCGTGCCGATATTAAGCAGTTGGCGGGACTTAGCGGTCATGCCGACAAAAATGGACTGCTTGACTGGATTGAGAGCTTTGAGGAGAAGCCGAGGAGAGTCTTTGTGGTACATGGTGAGGACAGTGTGACAGTTTCCTTTACTGAGTGTTTAAAGATTGAGCATGGTTTGCGGGCGTATGCGCCATACTCCGGTACAGAGTTTGATCTTGCCAACGACAAGCTATTGTTTGAGGCGTCACCGATTCCTGTGGAGAAGAAGAAAGCCCGTGCTGTTTCGGATGTATTTGCGAGACTGGTTGCAGCCGGACAAAGACTCCTTACTGTTATTCATAAAAATGAAGGTATGGCAAATAAGGATCTCGCCAAATTTGCGGACCAGATTATTTCTTTGTGCGATAAATATGATAAGAAGGATTAGAACAGACAGCGTATGAATTTGATTGCAGCGGTAGACAATAAATGGGGAATTGGTCTTAACAGAGAGCTTTTGGTGCGCATCCCGGCGGATCAGAAGCTGTTTCGGCAGGAGACCATGGGGAAGGTCATTGTGCTGGGGCATCGCACCCTGAGAACCTTCCCGCAGGGAATGCCCCTGGCGGGAAGGAAGAATATCGTGTTGTCGAGGGATACCTCCCTGATTATAAAAGGAGCGACAGTGGTTCATTCTGTGGATGAGCTGTTAGAGGTATTGAAGCCGTATAGAGCGGAGGATATCTATGTGGTTGGCGGGGAGAGCATCTACAGGCAGCTTCTTCCTTATTGTGACACGGCACACCTGACAATAGTGGATCATGTGTATGAGGCAGATGCCCATTTCCCGAATCTGGACTTGGATCCGGATTGGGAAAAGACAGATGAGAGTGATGAGCATACCTATTTTGATCTGGCATACACCTTTGTCAGATATGAACGAAAAACAACAAGGGAGACAGAGGCATGAAGAGGCTATTGAAATATTTGACTGCATATCGGAAGGAGGCCGTGCTGGCACCGCTGTTTAAGATGCTGGAGGCTTCCTTTGAGCTGTTTGTTCCGCTCGTCATGGCATCCATGATTGACAGGGGAATTACCGGCAGACAACCGGCGTATATCTGGAAGATGGGAGCGCTGCTGGTACTGCTTGGCATTATTGGACTTACCTGTTCTCTGACGGCACAGTTTTTCTCGGCAAAGGCGGCAACCGGATTTGCTGCAAAGCTGAAATCTGCGCTCTTTGCACATATTCAGAGGCTTTCCTTCTCCGAGATGGACACGGTGGGAACCTCGACGATGATTACACGTATGACAAGTGATGTGAATCAGGTTCAGTCGGGTGTCAATATGACACTCCGGCTGTTCTTACGTTCTCCGTTTATCGTTTTTGGCGCCATGGTCATGGCATTTACCATTGATGTTAAAGCGGCATTGCTCTTTGTGGTCGTCATTCCGCTTTTGTCAATCGTTGTCTTTGGCATCATGTATGTTACAAAGCCTCTTTATAAGAAGGTTCAAAGTAAGCTTGATGAGGTTCTTGGAATTACAAGGGAGAATCTTACCGGTGCGAGGGTTATCCGCGCTTTTGGACGGGAAGAGAGTGAGAGAGCGCGATTTCATGAAAGCGTGGAAGAATTAAACCGCATGCAGATCTATGTGGGCAAGCTTTCCGCACTGACAGGACCTGTCACCTATCTCATTGTAAATGGAGCAACGATTGCACTGATTTACACGGGAGCCGTTCGCGTCGACACAGGAATCATCACACAGGGTGAGGTGGTTGCGCTTGTCAATTATATGTCGCAGATTCTGGTGGAGTTAATCAAGCTTGCAAATCTGATTGTGACGATTACGAAGGCACTTGCCTGTGCAAACCGTGTTGCGGATATATTTGAGATTCAAAACAGCCAGGAAGCTCCGGATAGCCTGAATCCGGAAAAAGAGAAGGTCGGTCAGCCGGATGAAATCTGCCGGTTTGAACATGTTGGACTGACCTACCAGAATGCTGCAGAGGAATCGCTTACGGATATTGATTTTGTGGTAAAAAGAGGACAGACAGTCGGTATTATCGGCGGTACAGGCTCCGGCAAATCCTCACTTGTCAATATGATTCCCCGTTTCTATGATGCGACAGTCGGGAGAGTTTTGGTGGATGGAATCGATGTCAGGGACTATCCTGTGGAGATGCTGCGCAATAAAATAGGACTCGTTTTGCAGAAAGCAGTTCTCTTCAAAGGAACCATTCGTGATAATCTTCTGTTTGCGCTGCAGGATGTGGAGAAAGAAAGCGTAACGGACGAGCAGCTGATGCGTGCACTTGAGATCGCACAGGCAAAGGAGTTTGTGGATCAGAAGGAAGGCGGGCTGGACTTTGTCATTGCGCAGGGCGGTAAGAATCTTTCCGGCGGACAGAAGCAGCGTATGACGATTGCAAGGGCGCTGGTGCGTAATCCGGAGATTCTGATTCTCGATGACAGCGCTTCGGCACTGGACTATGCGACCGATGCGAGGCTTCGTGCTGCAATCCGGAATATGCAGGGAGAACATACGGTGTTTATTGTTTCTCAGAGAGCAAGCTCTATCATGCATGCGGATCAGATTATTGTACTGGAAGATGGAAGGGTAGCAGGCATCGGAACACATGACGAGCTGTTGGCGGGATGCAGTGTCTATCAGGAAATCTACTATTCCCAGTTTGAAAAGGAGGTGCAGGCATGAGCAGGAACACTTCGGGTCAAACACTAAAGAGAGTGCTTCGGTATATCCGGCATTATTGGATTTTTCTTGTATTTTCCATTCTTCTTGCAGCTGTTTCCGTTGTGTCGGCACTATATATACCGATCTTAATCGGACGTGCGGTTGATATGATTGTAGGCCAGGGCGCGGTGGATTTTTCAGGAATGCTGCGAATTTTACTGACGATTGGAATCGTTATTGTGATTACTGCGGTGGCGCAGCTGGTTATGAATATCTGTAACAATAAGATGACCTATCATATTGTGCGGGATGTGCGAAAGGAAGCCTTTGATAAGCTGGAGATTCTTCCCTTAAAATATATCGACGACCATTCCTACGGAGAGGTGGTAAGCCGCGTGATTGCTGATGTGGATCAGTTTGCGGACGGACTTCTGATGGGCTTTACCCAGCTCTTTTCCGGAGTGATTACGATAGCAGGCACACTGCTGTTTATGGTGAGCGTGAATGTCGGGATTACCTGTGTGGTAGTGCTGATTACTCCGTTATCTCTTTTTGTGGCAAGCTTTATTGCAAAGAAAACCTATACAATGTTTCAGTTACAGTCTCAGACGCGCGGAGAACAGACAGCCTTCATTGATGAGATGATCGGAAATCAGAGGGTTGTGCAGGCGTACGGGCAGGAGGAGGAATGTCTTGCTGAATTTGATGAGATCAATGACAGACTAGAGAAATGCTCCTTAAGAGCGATATTCTTCTCCTCCATAACGAATCCATCCACGCGGTTTGTCAATAA
>CALZEZ010000164.1 GCA_945643825.1 uncultured Lachnospiraceae bacterium | reverse complement strand
CTTGATCGCAATTGCAACCGTTGTCTCTCCATTAAAGGGTACTCGTCCGGTTAACATTTCGAACAGCGTAATACCCAGGGAATAGATATCACTTCTCTCATCGGAATAACCACCTCTTGCCTGCTCCGGTGAAGTATAGTGCACAGACCCCATAACATTGGAGGTAATGGTATTGCTCGTTGCTGCTTTTGCAATACCAAAATCGGTCACCTTTACCTTTCCCTCTTTTGAAATTATCACGTTCTGCGGCTTGATATCCCGGTGAATAATATGGTTATTATGTGCCGCCTCAATACCCATGGATACCTGAATCGCAATGCTGATTGCCTCTTTAACTGAGATTCTCGCTTTCTTTTCAATATAATTCTTAAGAGTAATGCCCTCCACCAGTTCCATGACAATATAGTGGATTCCATTCTCTTCCCCTACATCATACACGTTGACAATATTGGGATGCATAAGTCCGGCTGCCGCCTGCGCCTCTACGCGGAATTTGGAGACAAAATTGGCATTCTCACTAAACTCCTGTTTTAGCACCTTAATCGCAACATAACGATTCAGCTTATGACACTTGCCTTTATATACATCTGACATTCCGCCAGTACCAATCTTTTCAAGGATCTCATAACGATCTCCGATTATCATACCGATCTTAATCATGTTCCACCTCATCTGCGTCAGGCTGAATCAATATTACAGAAATATTGTCCTGCCCGCCGTTATTATTGGCTGCCCTCACCAGCTCCTCTGCCTTCTCGACAATATCCCGCTGTCCATGAAGGATCATGCGGATTTCTTCGTCCTCCAGCATGTTTGTCAGCCCGTCCGAGCACATTAGTATCAGTTGGCTATCCTGTAAATCCACCCAGAAAAAATCTACCTCAACCTTTTCGGTTGCCCCGATTGCTCTGGTAATAATATTCTTATCCGGATGATTCCTTGCCGTCTGTCGATCGATTCCTCCAAGTCTTACCATTTCCTCCACCAGAGAATGATCTCTGGTAATCTGATGTATCTCACGATCCACAATATAGAGTCTGCTGTCTCCAACATTTGCCACCAGAAGCTTCTTCCCTTCGCAGGTCGCAATAACCACTGTCGTTCCCATCCCGTATAAACTGTCATCCTGCAACGCCATCTGCCGGAGTCTGGTGTTTGCAACCTCAATTGCATTTCTCAGTACTGCAACCGGATTCGTCTCCTTCGAATTCTCCGCTTCCTGAATGATGGTTTCAACTGCACACCGTGATGCGATATCACCGGCATTGTGCCCCCCCATTCCATCTGCAACAATGAATAGATTGGGCAAAATTCCAACCGGGCTTTCACACGTATATGCATAATCCTGATTCAGTTTTCTCTTCTTACCAATATCAGTAATCGAAAATGTCTTAAGCAACAGAATATCCTCCATATCCTGTAAATGTTAGCACACCACCACTAAAATTGCAAGGTGACCCTCAGTCTGCCTCAGACAGGTGCCTGCGTCTAAGCTGCCCACAAGCCCCGTCAATATCTCTTCCCATCTCTCGTCTGACAGTAACCTGCACATGTGCATTCTCAAGGTTTTTTTTGAAATTTTCCACACTTTCCCTGGAAGACTGGACATAATCCCGCTCTTTAATCGGATTGACAGGAATAAGATTCACATGACAGTGCAATGGCTTCGCCAGCCGAATCAGTCCTTTCGCATCCTCCATAGTATCATTGACACCATTAACCAAAGAGTACTCGAAGGTAATGCGCCGCCCGGTTTGCTCAAAATAATAGGCGCAGGCATCCATCAATTCCCGAATACAATAACGATTGGCTATCGGCATCAGCTTTTTTCTCTTTTCGTCTGTCACCGCATGCAATGAAAGCGCCAGCGTGATCTGAAGCTTCTCTTCTGCAAGCTGTCTCATCCGTGGCACAATTCCACACGTCGACACCGTAATATTTCTCTGTGAAATATGTAGGCCGTTTTCATCAGTCAGCATTTTAAGGAATCGAACAAGATTCTCATAATTATCCATCGGCTCGCCTGTTCCCATGACCACAACATTGGAAACACGCTCTCCGGTATCTTCTTCAATTGCATATACCTGATCCAGCATCTCCGATGCGAGAAGATTACGCTCCAAACCGTCTAACGTTGACGCACAGAAGCTACACCCCATACGGCATCCCACCTGCGAAGATATGCATACCGAGTTGCCATGCTTATATTTCATCCAAACACTCTCAACAACATTACCATCGCTACAGGCAAATAGATACTTCCTTGTACCGTCAAGCTTTGATTCCTGCATCCGTACCTTTGTTAACGCGACAAGCTCTCCCTGCTGTCTGCACTTTTGCAGGAGACTTCCGGGAATATTCGTCATCGCCTCATAGCTCCTGACTTTTTTCCGATGAATCCAGTCATACAATTGTCCGGCACGAAATTTCTTCTCCCCCTGCTGTACTGTCCACTCCTGCAATTCCTCTATCGTCATTGATTTAATATCGTACAAAATCGTCTCCTCACACTCTCTTAAGCCTTGCGATAAAGAAGCCATCACACTCATGAATTCCCGGCAGAAGCTGAAGATATCCTTTCCCTGTTGTATCTGAACGCAGACATACCGGCAGATAGTCATCAAGGCTTTCTGTAACAAACGGATATTCTGATGTCAGATATGCGACCATCTCTTCATTCTCGGCCCGGTGAATTGTACAGGTGCTATAGATCATAGTTCCTCCCGGCTTCACATATTGCCATACAGTATCCATAATACACCGTTGCAACATGGTAAGCTCCTGCAGGCTCTGTGGAGTAACGCGGTACTTAATATCTCTCTTTCTGCCCATCACCCCGAGTCCGGAGCAAGGAACGTCAGCAAGGACCACATCGAATTTACCGATAGCATCCGGATCAAGTATTGTTGCATCCCACGTTTTGGTCACTATATTTCTCTGGTCTAGCCTCTTTGCATTTTCGCAGATAAGAGAGGTCTTATAATCACTCACATCTCTGGCCTCAACACATCCATCCTTAACAAGATCAGCCGCATGCATGCTCTTTCCCCCCGGCGCTGCACAGATATCCAGAACCTTCTCATTACCTGCAAAGCCAGCGATCTCTCCAACCAGCATGGAACTGACATCCTGTGCTATCAGCCTTCCGTTTGCAAAATCCGGAAGTTTCATCAGATTATCGGTATTCCACAGATTCCAGGCATAAGGAAGATAAGGATGTCTCTTCGCGCTCAAAGACACATCCGGCGTCCACTCCATATCCCTGGCGCGTACCGTAACCGGATGGGCACAGAGCATCTCCTCCAGGATTCGTTTTGTCCGTTCCTCTCCCTGTTCCTTCTCAAACAGTTCCACAATCCACTCAGGCATCGAATATCTTATGGACAAGGACTCCGGCAGGTTTATGGACTCTCTCTCACGAATAATCGTGCGAAGCACTCCATTGACAAATCCCTTCAGATTATGAAAGCCTCTTTTCCCTGCCAGCTTTACAGCCTCGTTACAGACTGCAAAATCCGCGGTCTGCTCCATATAGAGAATCTGATACACACTCATACGCAACAGACAGCGGATAAATGGTTTCATCTTACTTACCGAAATCTTTGAAAACTGATTCAGAATATAATCAAGAGTGATCCTTCTTTCTATGGTTCCTTCGGTAAGACGCTTGATAAATGCTTTATCTCTGCTATCCAGAAAATCATATTTATCTAATACAGCGCGAATCAAAAGATGACTGTATTCATCTCCTTTTTCCAACGCTAACAGTATTTCTAACACGATTTCTCTTGTATTCACTAATCTTTCCTTCTGCTTCCCGCACCCGATATGATAAGCAGGCGAAGAAGCTGTAAAATTGAGCTTGCTGCTGCCGCAACATAAGTAAGTGCCGCTGCGCCAAGAACCTTCTTACACTTTCCAATTTCATCCTGCTGCAGTATGCCGCTTTCCGACAGCAAATGAAGTCCTCTCCTTGATGCATTAAACTCCACCGGCAGGGTTACCAGCTGAAAGAGTACGGAAATCGAGAATACTGCCACTCCGATCAGTGCCAGCGTGCTCCCGTAGCCCCCAAACAGCAATCCCAGAAAAACAATCGGAAGTCCGAATCTACATCCGATATTTGCCGCAGGTACAAGTGTGGACCGAAGCACAAGCGGACCATACCCCTGTGCATGCTGTGCTGCATGTCCGCATTCATGTGCTGCCACTCCGATTGCCGCCACAGATGTGGAGCCATATACAGAATCAGACAGCCGCAGTACCTTACTTCTCGGATCATAATGATCACTCAGGTTTCCACTAATATGCTCAATTCTGACATCATAGATACCCATCTGGTGCAGAATCCTC
>CALZEZ010000163.1 GCA_945643825.1 uncultured Lachnospiraceae bacterium | reverse complement strand
TCTTCCGATCTGGTTCCATATCCTGAGAAAATGGAGTGATTTCGTGCTTTTTACATAACTCAGAAAAAGTAATCTTGCCTTTTTTAACATCCTCGAAGGTCTCAATAAATGTTTTCTTACTCTTTCTGGCTGCAAAATTTGTTGTTACACATTCTGATTCCAGATCAACAGTGATAAGTCGACCATTACAGTAGCCACGTAAATTGAATTGATATCCTTTATCATATTTATATTTTTTTATTCGATTCAGAACCTCTTTGGACGGTTTTTCTTCACAAATCATTACAATTGTCAGAAAGCTGTACATATGATTTGCAGGAGGCAGCTCACCCTCCTGCCTGACAAAAACAGGCTCCATATATTCACGGATTAGTTCGTCTGCCTTGTCGACATCTTCATTGGTAATTGTCTTTGCTGTAATGAACAACATATGCTCATAACTGTCAGCTGCCCATAAATTCGCTTCGCGGACAAGGACATATTTCTCATTATGCGAAAAAAAATACCCATATGCAGGGTATTCTGTCTCTTTAATACGATATGGCTGATAAATATCAAACATACCTGAATAGCGGACTAAAAGTCTATCCAAATACTGATTTGCAGTCATATGAAACCCTTCCTAGAATTGTCACTTTAGCACACTAAAGATTCTAACATGCCTATCGTGAAATATCAACAGAAAATAAAATTTTTCTTAATTTTTCTTAAAGCTTTTTAACATAATGATTGTACCGAACCGTAAAAAAGAATTTACACAAAATGGTCAGGAACATAAAGATAATATCCCAGAATAAAAAGTTATACAGCTTTGTCTGTGTGGCATCAAACCATGCCTGCCCGCTCCACAGCTTCATTCCGAAATATAAAAATAGAACAATAAAGAGTGCCAAAAAGAGAAAAATGAGACGCAGACGATCAGCAATCTGCATATGTAGCTTACGCTTATCCAGTTCTTCCTGCTGTTGTGGTGTTAGTTCCATACGAGAATCCTTCTTTCTAGTTGATTTATTATATTTTCTCACACAATGCTTCAGATAGCAAGTGACTAAAGCACCTCAAGAAGCCTCTTAAAATAATCAGGAAGTGGAGCCTGGAATTCCATATACTGACCGGAGGAGGGATGCAAAAAGCCTAATGTGTAAGCGTGTAAGGTTTGTCCGATGAGCGAATAAGGAGATTTAATCGGACAATATAAAGGATCCCCCAACAAAGGATGTCCAAGGTGTGCCATATGTACTCGAATCTGATGTGTACGTCCGGTTTCCAATTCACATTCAATATAAGTATATTTATTAAAACGTTGCAGAACGTGATAGTGAGTGACGGCCGGTTTGCCCTGTGTGTCTGGTACAACAGCCATTCTCTTTCGATCGCGATTGTCGCGTCCTATATTGGTGCATATGGTTCCCTTATCTTCTTTGAGGACACCGTGGCAAATGGCCAGATATTTTCGTGTGATGGAATGGTCTTTAAGCTGCTGTGCTAAAGCTCTATGAGCAGAATCATTTTTACAAATAACGAGAGAACCGGTAGTGTCCATATCGATTCTATGTACGATTCCGGGGCGCATAACCCCATTAATACCGGATAAGGAATCACCGCAGTGATACAGCACGGCATTGACCAGTGTGTGGCTATAGTGTCCGGGAGCCGGGTGAACAACCATTGATTTTGGTTTGTTTATAACCAAAACATCATCATCTTCATAAAGAATAGAAAGAGGGATGTTTTCAGGGAGAATGTCAGGTTCTGAGTGCTCAGGGAGCTCAAAACGAATAGTATCTTCACTGCTTAGACGATAACTTGCTTTTACAGGTTTATCATTAACTTGTACGACATCCTCTTTAATAATTTTCTGAATATAGGAACGGGATAAAGAGTCAACAAGAATAGAGAGCGCTTTATCAACGCGCTCTCCGCTTAAGTACTCTAGTTCATCAATAATATCATAGCAAAAGGTATCCATTCTTATATCCTACTATTTCTGATCGAGCTGACGAAGCTTCTTTTCCTTTAAGCTTAAGAAATTTAAATCCTCTTCTTTATAGATAAAGAGAATGCAAATCAATATCAGAATCATGGAAACTGTAACGTAGATATCTGCCACATTGAAGATTGGGAAATGAATCAGAACAAAGGAGATAAAATCAACTACATAATCCTGAGTAATTCTGTCAATCATATTTCCGATGTCGCCGGCAATGATTCCAACAAGGCATATCTGACCAAGACGATATTTTTTGTGTTCTGGACATTTTATAATAATGTATCCAACAATGATCAGGATCAGAAGCTCCATACAGATAAAGAATACCTTTTGATTTTGAAGCATGCCAAATGCCGCACCGCGGTTCTCAAGATAATTCAGTTCGAGAACACCATCAATAAGTTTTATTGCGGGCTTGCCCTTCAGATATTTCACTACAAAAAATTTTGAAATCTGATCAATTGCAGTTAGTATTACGACTGCGACAAGCTGAATCAGCAGACTGATTTTCTTTTTCTTGCTCATTGCTAATCTTCCTCTTTAAAATTTAACTCTGATAAGGCTGCCAGAATATCAGCATCAGTAACAGAAGTATCCTTCATCGCCTTGCCGACTCTCTTTAATAGAATAAATTGAATCTGACCATCCTTCATTTTTTTGTCTGACTTTGTGAGACGCAGTACTTCTTCCTCGTTCAAATTGTCTAATGATATGGGAAGACAGAATGGTACAAACATATCTCGAATCTCATAATACTCTTCCATTGTCAGTAACTCGTGTTTCCAAGAGATAAATGCAGCGGCAACACAGCCAAGGGCGACACATTCACCATGTGACAAGGTGAAATTCATGTACTTCTCAATAGCATGACCAATTGTATGTCCGAAATTAAGAAGTGCACGATCTCCTTTCTCGGTAGGATCCTTCTCTACAACCAGTTTCTTTATGGTGTTGCTGCGGATAATCATTTCCTCGAGTGTCTCAAGATCACGATCCCTGATCTCATACATTTTGTCAATCAGCCATTCGTAAAAAATTGCGTCTTTGATTAATCCATGCTTCATTACTTCAGCGAATCCGTTATAGTACTGTTTATCGTCAAGTGTTTTTAGTGTCGAAAGATTCATATAGACAAGCTTAGGCATATAGAAGGCACCAACCATATTCTTGTAGCCGTCCAGATCAACACCGGTCTTTCCGCCTATGCTACTGTCACACTGCGCAAGCAGTGTGGTTGGAATCTGGATGAAATCAATACCGCGTAGATAGGTTGAAGCAGTAAAACCTGCCATATCACCTACTACACCACCACCAAGTGCCAGAATGAGATCTCTGCGGTCAAAGCCCTCTTCTATCAGGTGCTTGTAAGCAAGCTTTATGGTGTCCAGGTTCTTGTGTTCTTCTCCGGATGGAAAAGAAAAAATAGTTACTTTCCTGCAATGCCCATCCAAAAGAAGTCGAACCTTATCTGCATATAATTTCTCGACATTGGAATCGGTGAATATACATACCTTTCTGTTTGTAATATCAAAGCAGTTCAGCTCATCCATAAGCTCATCAAAGGTTTTGCTGTAATCAATATCATATCAGGTCTTCTTGTCGTATAAATCTGGTAAACGCTGTGCCATAATTTATCTCTCTCCATTTTGTGATTAATCATATTAAAAGCGCCGCCGCCGGCGACGCTTGCAAGCTTATTATTTCATTGGTACATCGAAGGAGCCGCTTAATATCTCCTGAAAATCACCGGATATATCTACACTCGGAGGTGTGACGATAAAAATGTAATGTGCAATCTTCTGCAAATTTCCACCAATCGCATAACAGGAACCGGATGTGAAATCAATGATGCGCTGTGCAATATCGACTTCGATTCCTTCCAGATTAAGGACAACCGTTCTGTTTGCAAGAAGTGTTTCGGTGATCTCACGACCGTCCTCTACGGAGGTAGGTTTAATCACACATACCTGCATACCGTCGGCAGAAAGCTTTCTCGTGGACGCTGTACTGCGCATGGGTGTAACCTTTGAGGTGGATTTTTTTACAGCCTTATTCTCTTCCGTATCTTCAACACGTGTTGTTACTGGCTTTTTAGAAACCGATGCCGGTTCTTCATCGTCATAATCATCGTAATCGCTATCGATGAATTCATCATCCTCTTCCGGATTTAATTTCATATAATTTAGAAACTTATCCATCACACCCATTGATATTATCCGCCTTTCAGATTGAATAATTTCTTTCTCCAAAAATACCGGTGCCGACACGAATATACGTTGCACCCTCTTCAATGGCTACTTGATAATCGCCAGTCATTCCCATGGAAAGTTCGCTTAAATCCAGTTTTGAAAAAAAATTTGCAGC
>CALZEZ010000162.1 GCA_945643825.1 uncultured Lachnospiraceae bacterium | reverse complement strand
CCACGATGACCTGCTCGGATTCACGGGACGCTGTACCATTTCCAACAGAGATCAGGGAAACATGATATTTTTTTATCAGCTTCTTCAATTCTGCCTTTGCTTCTGCAACCTTATTCTGTGGTGCCGTCGGATAGATTACCTTCGTATCCAGAACCTTGCCGGTCTCATCCACAACAGCAAGCTTACAGCCGGTTCGAAATGCAGGATCCCATCCAAGCACTACCTTACCTGTGATAGGCGGCTGTAACAGAAGCTGCTCCAGATTCTTGCCGAATACACTGATTGCACCGTCCTCCGCCTTCTCCGTCAGATCATTGCGAATCTCACGCTCGATTGCCGGTGCAATCAAACGCTCGTAGCTGTCTGCAATCACTTCCTGCAAGATAGGAGTTGTAAACTCATTCTCATTTTTAATAACCTGCTTTGCAAGATAGCGCAGAATCCGTTCCTCGTCTGCTGCAATTTTCACCGTAAGAATCTTCTCTGCCTCTCCTCGATTGAGTGCGAGGATTCTATGTCCGGCTGCTTTTTTCACCGGCTCTTCATAATGATAATACATCTCATAAACGCTTTGTGCCTTCTCATCCTTCGCCGTGCTTACAATCTTACCCTCTTCCATTGTAAAATTACGGATATAGATACGATAATCGGCTTCGTCGGAAATCATCTCGGCAATAATATCCTTTGCGCCATTTATGGCATCTGAAACAGTGGGAACCTCCTTATCGGGATCCACATACTGCATCGCCTCGTTCTCTACGGGCTGCGTCGCAGACTGTGCCAGAATAAACTGCGCCAGTCCCTCCAGACCACGTTCCTTTGCCACACTGGCTCTGGTCTTTCGCTTCGGTCTGTAAGGTCTGTAGAGATCCTCTACCACAACCAGTGTTTCCGCTGCAAGAATTCTCTCCTTCAATTCCTCGGTAAGCTTTCCCTGTTCCTCGATACTGTTTATTGCCTGCTGCTTTTTTTCCTCCAGGTTACGCAGATATGTCAGCCTCTCATCCAGATTACGAAGCTGTTCATCATTTAAAGAACCGGTTGCCTCCTTGCGGTAACGGGAGATAAAAGGAATGGTATTCCCCTCATCAATCAGCTTAACCGCTGCCTCTACCTGCCATTTCTCAACTTTTAGTTCTTCCTTCAGTTTTAAAATAATGTCCATCAAAATGCTCCTAACTCTTTCCTTACAATGGTAATTTCATTATACTAAAAAACATTCGGACTTTTCAAGAACTTATGCTATAATGACTCTGTTAGGAGAAAAGAAACATGCATCATATCATACCAATACTAATGACGATTCCTATTCTAATGGCAGCTCCTGAGCAGTCTGTTGTCCAGCCAACCGTAACGATCAGCATCACAGCGACCGGGGACTGCACACTCGGCAATGACACCAAGATGGAGTCTCCCACCTGCTTTAATAGTACCTACCGGCAGAACGGGCCGGACTATTTCTTTGATAACGTACGTGATATCTTCGAAAGAGATGATCTGACAATCATAAATCTGGAAGGAGCCATGACTACAGAGGGTTCTAAGATTCCCAATAAGGATTGGCATTTTCGCTCAGATCCCTCTTATCTTGAGATTCTTACCGGTTCCTCCGTGGAGGCAGTCTCTTTTGCCAACAATCATTGTCGGGATTATGGCGAGGTCGGCTATCTCGATACGATGAAGCACCTTGAAGAAGCCGGTATTCTCTATTCTTCTGAGGAGCTCACCTGCGTTACAGATATTAACGGCATACCGGTTGGTATGATTTCCATTCAGGCAGCCTATCGTACCGGAGATACTGTGAAGGATAAGGAGTATTACGACACTCAATTTCTCATGGACTTAACAGATCAATGTATTGCCGATGTGAAGAAAAAAGGAGCCAAGCTGATTCTTGTAAATTTCCATTGGGGCGTTGAAACGAAGTATACTCCAAGCACCCAGCAGAAGGAGCTTGGTCATCACGCCATCGACGCAGGTGCAAATCTCGTGATTGGGCATCATCCACATCGTATACAACCCGTGGAATATTATAACGGATGCTATATTCTATACAGCCTTGGCAATTTCTGTTTCGGTGGAAACAGCAACCCCAAGGATAAGGATACCTTTATCTGGCGGCAGTATTTTACCTTTTTGGACGGACATCTGCAACAGGAATCTCCCGCCATATTGGTTCCGTGCTCTATTTCATCCACTTCCGCACGCAATGATTTCAAGCCGACTCTCGCAGCGGGACCAGAGGCGACCCGAATCTGGAAAAAGATAAATGACCTCTCTGCCCCTTATGGCGTATATTTCGCTGATGTCAGTGGTCTTGCAACGCACCATTAGCAGTATATTAATAAACAAAAAGAAAGGTATGGTTTACTATCAATGGACTATCAGAATGAACAAATTCCGGGATATGACAGCTTTGCACAGGCAGCCTTTGTCATGGCGATTCTGTCCCTGATCGGATGCAGAATGTTATTTATCCCGACTATCGTGGCATCCATCGCCATCATTCTGGCGATGCTCTCCAAGGGCTTTCGCCGTCATCTTACAAAAAGAGCGCGCTATGCGTTTCTCATAGCCGTCGCAGCGATTATTCTCAATCTCATATTGAGCGTCCAGACAATGGTGCGAATCACCGACCAGATGAAGACGCCGGAATTTCGAGAGCAGTTTAATCAGATGTATGAAGATATTTATGGGGTTCCTTACGATGATTCCATAAATCTGTGGGGAGGCGAAGCATTATGAAGAAATATATGTCATCTGCACAATTAAAGGCGCTGTCACGAGGGCAGCTCATCGGCCACTACGGCACCACCATCTGGGCTTTTCTGCTCGTTGTAATCATCAACCTGTTAGTAAATTCGATCTTTTCCGGTCTTCTGGACACAACAACCCTGCCGGGAACCATCCTGTATTATATCATCTCGTTTTTGGTATCGGTTATTTTGGGATTGTTTACTGTCGGCGAGAATTTTCTTTATTTAAAATTAGCGACCGGACAACCCATTGCCGTCTCGGATATCTGGTATGGCTTTCAAAACAACAGAGACACTTCCCTTAAGCTTCTTGCAATCTATAATCTGTTGCTTTATGCCTTTATGATTCCTTATCTGTTGTTATCGGAGAAGCTGGTCAATCCCAGTAGCTTAACGATAAGCAACGAGTATTTTCTACCGTTTTGTATTGCATTTGTTATCGGAAATATTCTATCTATCTATGTGAACCTGCTGTTTTCACAGATCTTCTATCTCATATTGGATTTTCCCGGTTACTCTGCAAAACAGATTATGAACTATGGTTTCCGCTTGATGAAGGGAAGCAAGGGACGGCTATTCTATATGGAGATCAGCTTCCTGCCCCTCATGCTGCTTGCATGTCTTTCCCTTGGAATCGGGCTGCTTTGGATTTATCCTTATATGAGCGCATCCCATGCAAATTTCTTTCTGGATTTAATGAAAAAAGAATCGGTCGCATGACCGATTCTTTTTTATACTTTATTTGATATACTCTGTGCTTTGAGATAAGCCGTGATAAAGGGATCAATCCCTCCGTCCAGCACGGCATCAACATTTCCGCTCTCCTCATTTGTACGGTGATCCTTGACCATCGTATAGGGCTGCAGCACATAGGAGCGAATCTGGTTACCCCATCCAATCTCCTTGACATCTCCGCGAATGTCGGAAAGCTTTTCTGCATTTGCCTCCTTCTGGAGCATCAACAGCTTCGCCTTTAACATCTGCATCGCCTTATCCTTATTCATATGCTGGCTACGCTCGTTCTGACAGGTCACCACAATTCCCGTCGGGAAATGGGTAATACGGATTGCTGAGGATGTTTTATTGATATGCTGCCCACCGGCTCCTGAGCTTCGGTACGTATCAACACGAATATCCTCATCCCGAATCTCAATGTCGATATCTTCCTCAATTTCCGGCATAACGTCGAGCGAAACAAAGGAGGTCTGTCGTTTTCCCTGCGCATTAAACGGAGAAATCCGCACCAGACGATGCACTCCTTTCTCGGATTTCAAATAACCGTAGGCATTCTCTCCATTCACCTGAAAGGTAACCGACTTAATTCCCGCCTCATCACCATCCAAATAATCAATTACCTCTATGGCATATCCTTTTCTTTCTGCCCATCTGGTATACATGCGGTACAGCATGCTGCACCAGTCGCAGCTCTCCGTGCCACCGGCTCCTGCATTTAACTTTAAGATTGCATTGTGATGATCATATTCATCGGAAAGCAACGTGGAAATCCGGATTTCCTCAAACCTTGCGATAAAGCTGTCAAGCTCCTGCCTGATCTCCGGAATCAGTGATTCATCGTTTTCCTCATAGCCCATCTGGATCAGGGTTTCAATATCCTCCTTCGCAGTCTCCAG
>CALZEZ010000161.1 GCA_945643825.1 uncultured Lachnospiraceae bacterium | reverse complement strand
GAGTCCTCAGCCGGTACATCAGGTTCTTCAGTGCGCCCGCAGGATTATCGATCTCATCCTCCTGCCAAAGTGCATCACAAAGCTCCGGAACCGTCAACGGATGATTCCGGTGCATCATAATGTACAGTATCAGTTTTTTGAGCATGCCTGATCGAATATTTTCGTCATTTACACACCCTTGTTCGTTCAGAATCTCGAATTTTCCAAAGGTAATGACCTTTATCATACTTAACTTCCCTTTTACTTACCAACTAAGCATTCTTGCCACAGCATTTCTTATACTTCTTGCCGCGTCCACATGGACATGGATCATTCGGATACACCTTGGCCGGTTTGCGAATCGTGGTAGAAGCCTTCTGCTCTTTATATAAAGCCTTTCTCTTCTCCTCATCAAAAATCGCATCCCACTCAGGCAATTTGTACAACCAGTCCGCATCAGCAGCCACCATGTTCTTATAAAGCAGCTCCTTATCAAAATCCAACTGTACAACAGTGTCCTCTTCCATCTCATCAATCGGATTCTTAACCTTTAAGGAATCATTGATACCATCTAAGAAACCGGTCATTGTCATGATGTCTACACCGAATTTCTCAGCGAGCTCCTTTACTGTTCCATGAACCGCTTCATCCGGATTTTTTAACAACACCTCATAAATATTCTTCTCTAACTGAAAATACTTCGACCACAAAGCCTGAAGCTTCTGTCTGTCAACATTTTCAGAATATGCCATATCTTTCCACTGATCTAATAATGCCATTTTCAAACCTCATTTCTACGCCAAAGGGCGTTAAATTACTAATCTAGTATATTACAAAAACATGATAAAGTCCAGTCTTATCGCTTGAGTCTTTTGTACAGGGCCATGTAGATCCACAGTAAAATCGGCATTCCGATCGTCAAAACAATACATGCCTGAAACATTCTGTCCCAGCCTGGGAAATTCAAACATGCCACAATAAAGGTCGCAACATACATTGCCACCAGCAGAACAATACAAACAATTGCTACAATTCGTCTACTCTTCTGATGTTCCGGTTTTTGATTACTTTGATCCATTTCTTCTTTCCTTTCTAGGAAGCTGCACTGTAACGAACAATAATCATCTCCACGCTGAGCTGATCATCCATTCTGCCTGTTTTGACCATTTCCTCTGCTTCAACACAGGATTCTACAGCCTCCCTCAAATATGAAGCTTTGAACTTCGATGCCTGTCTCACATATTTTCCTGCAATAAAGCCGTGTAAGCCGACCTTTTCAGCGATATCCCTATCATGGTATCCCTTCATTGCAAGCTCCTTTACCTGCAAAAGAATATGAAACTGCCTCGCGATCAGAAACAGAATCCTCATCGGTGGCTCTTTTAACGTCAGAAGGTCATAATAGAGCGCAAGTGCCTCCTTTTGCTGCTTTGCAGCTATGGCATCCACCATAGCAAAAATCTGGTTTGTGACCTGCTTCGTGCAGATTTCTTCCACATCCTTTGCAGTAATTGAGTCTTTGTTCATGCAATAGCACAGAAGCTTTTCTGTCTCAGATCTGATGTTACACATATCAGCTCCCGTCATCTGAAAGAAAAGATTCAAGGTTGCTTCCGAGATTTGTTTGTTCTCTTTCCTCAGCATGGAGAGTACCCAACGCTTCAGCGTGTTTTCATCCTGCCTGGCAAACTCAATAACGGCTCCATTTTTCGAAACAGCCTTATATATTTTACTCCGCTTATCAATCTCACTCTCGACAAACACAAAATTCACAGTCGGCGCAGGTGATTCCATGTAGGCAGCCAAAGCTTCCCCACCCTTTTGAAACAATCCGGTATCCTCAAGAACAAGGACTCTTCGCTCAGCAAAGAAGGGCATAGTCTCCGCAAAGTCAATGACCTCGCCTACAGGCACCTCTTTTCCAGAATAGTACCGGTAGTTCATCGTATCTCCTTCCGGGACAAGAGCCTCTCTAAGCTTATCCCGATACTGCTTACGCAAGTAATCCTCCTCGCCATACAGCAGGTAAATCTGCTTATAATTGCCGGATTTTAAGTCAGCAATCAGACGTTGCATTTCATAAACCTCGCCTTCCTCCGATGCCATCAGCTCTTTCCATGAATAATCTCCAGAAGCTTCTCAGCAGCAGGTCCACTTTTCTGCCTTTGATCGGTTACTACACAAAAATGTCTTTTGGGAATTATCTTATTAAACCGCAGTTCAAACAAACGACCACTCTCCAAATACTGCATCGCAAACTCTTTCATCACACTCCCCACGCCAAGGTTTCGCAATGCAAACTGTACAATCATATCACTCGTCGCCAGCTCAAATTCCGGGTGGAGAACCACCCCATTCTCCAGCAGAAACTGATCCATATAGCTTCGTGTGCTCGTGCGCTGTTCCAAAGAAATAATCGGGAGCTTTTCAAGCTCCTGCAAGTCCAGCATACGATTCTTATAAGGAATAAACTTCCTCCCGGCTACAAATACATCCTCGATTTCCTTGACCGGTACCACATGCAAATGTTCTCCCTCTTCAAAGGGTGTACTTACCACGCCAAAGTCAATCTTACCCTCCTCCAACAATTTAAGTGTCTCCGGAGTAGGTGCATTCGTAACATTCACTTTGATTTTGGGGTATCTCTCATGAAAGCTCTCCAGATACGGAAGCAGATAGAATTGCAGCGTCATATCGCTTGCTCCGATATGAACCTCCCCAAGCTCTAAATCAAGCATTTGACGAAGCTTCTTCTCACCATTCTCCAGTCTGTCAATTGCCTGCGCAACATATGTATAGAGCAGCTCTCCCGCAGAGGTCAGACGAATTCCTCTGGAGGCTCTGATAAAAAGCTTCGCTCCAAGCTCCTCCTCCAATAAGCGTATTGTCTGACTCACCGCAGGCTGTGAAATAGATAATTCTTTTGCAGCAGCCGTCAGGCTCTGTCTGCGAGCCGCATAATAGAAAACCTTATAATACTCCAAATGATTCATCAGTTAAACTTGAACACTTTCTGCGCCAGACGATAGCCGTTGACCGAAATCTTCCTTCCTCCTCGTCCGGGAAGATTCGTTGAGCCGCATAGAATTCCGTAGCGTAGCTTCAAAAACAGCGCAACATCTTTGTTTTTGATATATTTCCAAAGCTCTACTCTCTTCTTCAGATTTTCCTCCGTGCCTGACTTGACCGACAGGACTGTGGAAATAGTCGTAATAATCTCAAGATAGTTTGTCATATAATTTCGACACTTTCTGTCCTGACAGATACGTGACTTATTCTCAACGTAATAATCTACCATGAGTTTATTGACTTTAATCTGTTGATCAATTCTTGAAATCATAATCTCTTCGTTCACAGACTGATCCGCACGTCCGATAAAATACCGATAGAAATTCACGTCAAGGTAGTACATGTTTTTGACATAGGGCAAAGGTTCGAATACATAAATATTGTCTACATAGAATGTGTGCTCGGGAAGCTTCAGCCCGCATTCACGCAATATCCTGGTTCGATAGATAACGGAATGCATTAAAATATACTGCCCTTTGAAAAAATGATGCACATCCTTCCAGGTAAAAAGTGTTCCCTCCGGAAGTGCATGTCGGTATCTCATCACCTTATTATGCTTCTCACCAACCTTCTCATATACGAAGTTACTGATTAACATATCTAACGTCTCTTCACCACCAACAAGCTCTCTAAGAGTCTCCAGTATCTTCTGATAAGCGCTCTCCTTAACCCAGTCGTCACTGTCCACTACCTTGAAATACAGACCGGTTGCATTGGCAATCCCTGCATTTACTGCAGCCCCATGCCCGCCATTTTCCTGATGAATTGCCCTTACAATGGTCGGATATTTTTCTTGATATTCGTCGGCAATGCGTGCCGTTTCGTCCTTCGAACCATCATCAATGATCAGGATTTCAACATCCTCTCCCCCCGGCAAAAGGGAATCTATACAATTGCGCATATACGCTTCCGAGTTATAACACGGAATCGCAAAAGTTAATAATTTCACCTGCTCATTAGCCTTCTTTCTTTAATAATTCAGTATATGCTGCAAACGCCGACGGAATTGCATATTCTGCTCTCGCCTTCGCAAGCTCAACAAATATTGTGCCATTATCAAACCCTTTTCCATGCGCCGCATCAAAGGGTTCAAGCTCATCAACCCAGACATGATAACCAATCATATGCCACTCAATATGAGAAAATACATGCTTCGCCTCTCCCATATCCCGTATGCGGAGCGCACGCAATCCCTTTTGCTTCAAATATGAAAAAAGCTCCTCCTGTGTCAGTTTTCCATCAACAAGAGGAAATTCATACAACCCTGCCAGGAGTCCTCTATCCGGTCTCTTGTGTAATGCCACACGGTTTCTATCCTGAATCACTAAGACCGTTTTATTCTCAATTCTCCTTGGCTTCTTTGGCGCC
>CALZEZ010000160.1 GCA_945643825.1 uncultured Lachnospiraceae bacterium | reverse complement strand
TCACCTTCTTCCTTATTCGTTGCGCGTAGGAATATCTTATAAAAATTTTTTTAAAAATACTAGACTTTATTTTTCAGTTCTGTTACCATGGATAATGAAGTGTGCGTAAAAATCAGATGGACGGTTTCACCAGTGGGTGATTCCGTCTTATTTTTTTAAGCAGGAGGACAAGATCATGAAAGCATTATTTATCGGCGGAACAGGAACCATTAGTATGGCTATCACCAGATTGCTGGCACAGATGCCTGAGTGGGAGCTGTATCTGCTAAACCGCGGCAACAGGTGTTCTTCGATTCCATCACAGGTGAAGACCATCGAGGCAGACATCAACGATGAGGCACGGGTGGCAGAGCTGCTTGCTGATATGCAGTTTGATGTGGTGTGTGATTTTATCGGGTTTGTGAAGGAGCAGCTCGAGCGCGATTACAGGCTGTTTCGCGGGAAAACTAAGCAGTTTATGTACATCAGTTCCGCATCTGCCTACCAGAAGCCATTGTCCGACTACCGGATCACAGAGGGAACGCCTCTCGCCAATCCCTATTGGGAGTATTCCAGAAATAAGATTGTCTGTGAAGAGTATTTAATGAAGCTGTATCGCGAGGAGGGCTTTCCTATCACGATTATCCGGCCAAGTCATACCTATGATGAGCGAAATGTGCCGATGGGTGTACACGGAGAGAAGGGTAGCTTTCAGGTCATTAAGCGTATGTTAGAGGGCAAGCCGATAATTGTCCACGGTGATGGCACCAGTCTCTGGACCATGACGCATAACAGTGATTTTGCCAAGGCTTTTGTCGGTTTGATGGGCAATGTTCATGCTATCGGAGAGAGCTTCCAGATCACCAATGATGAGTCTCTGACCTGGAATCAGATCTACCAGACGATTGCCAATTGTCTCGGTGTAGAATACAAGCCCTATTATGTATCGTCTGATTTCCTTGCCGAGGTTTCCGATTTCGATCTGCGCGGTGGATTACTCGGAGATAAATGTAATACCGTGGTCTTCGACAATACGAAGGTGAAACGCGCCGTGCCCGGATTTGTTGCAACTGTGCGCTTTGAGCAGGGTATCCGCTCCACTTTGGAATATGTGTTGAGTCATGAGGAATGTCAGGTGGAAGATCCAGCGTTTGATGCATGGTGCGACAATGTGATCGAGGCACTTGAGGAAGCGAAGCATGCGATAAAGCGGAAAATGAATTAGTAAAATCGACAAATAAAGCGCATTGACAGTTTTTGCCGAGAAAACTATAATTATCCTTTATTTTGGGACTATGAAGTAAAAAATGTTCTGTCAGTTCCAAAAAACTGTGAATTGTCATTATTTTGGGACTATGAGGGAAGAAAATGTTCTGTCAGTTCCAAAAAACTGTGAATTGTCATTATTTTGGGACTATGAGGGAAGAAAATGTTCTGTCAGTTCCAAAAATCTCCGAATTGCTGTTTTTTTGGAACTATGCGCGCAATAATCGCCAAGAAAGTTCCAAAGCAAACATCTGGAGGGATTTTGTCTACTATCTCAAAAGGGGCTGTTCTCCAGCCCCTTTTCATATGTCTATTCGAACGGGTATCGCACGCCCCAGGCCTTTCTTAGGTCATCCATCTGCTTCATGATGAACAGCGTTTCCTCATGTGGCATCTCGGCGCATTCGGTTTGTCCGTTCTCTATGGCCTGCTTGCAGGCGAGAACCTCGTACTCATAGCCGTTGATCTGCTCCGGAAGCTCCACATTTCGAAGTAATGTCCCATCCGGGGCACATACCTTTACCTCACTCGGATTGTTGAGGTTCTCCCAAGTCAGAATGGCTTTCTTGCCGGTCACCTTCGCACGGTTTACCGGTCCGTCAATCATGGAGGTGCGAAGCTTCGCCATCTTACCGTCGCGGTAGGCCAGTGTAATCGTATCCGCCGCATCAACACCGGTCTCATATTTCTCACAGGTGCTTTCCGTCTGAACGATATCGTCTCCAAAGCAGATTGAGGCTGCTGTCAGCGTGTACATGCCAAGGTCGAGAAGCGCACCGCCGCACAGTGCAGGGTCGTACATTCTCTCCTTATGGGATATCGGAACGGAAAACTCCGCTTCGATCCGGGTCACCTCGCCGAGCTCGCCGCTTGCAAGTATATCCGTGATAATCTTACGGCTGGGCATGTAACGTGTCCAGATCGCCTCAGTGATCAGAAGTCCCTTCTCCTGTGCGAGGTCAAGGATCTCCTTTGCCTGCCCCGCGTTTGCGGTAAAGGCTTTCTCCACCAGGAGATTCCTGCCATGCTTAAGGCACAGCTTCGCATTCTCATAATGCTCGGAATGCGGGGTTGCGATGTAGACAAGGTCAATCTCCTCATCTCCTGCAAGCTCCTCGTAGCTTCCGTATGCCTTTTTAAAATGCCATTTGTCGGCAAAGGCCTGTGCCTTCTCTAAGCTTCTCGAGGCTACCGCATACGCTTCGATCTCGCCTCCGAGTCCGTTTAACGCCTCCGCCATAAAGCCGGCGATATTTCCCGCACCAATGATTCCTACCCTCAGTTTTGCCATACCATTCTCCATTCTGCAGGCGCTTGCATCATAAGAAAAGAGCTACTTTTTGGCGCCTGCGGCACAAAGCAAAGGGGTATTAAAAATCAAACCGCCCATCATTTTTCTCTTCCAACGCTTTGATCATATGGAACGTAAACTCATTATAAGGCACCGGAATGCCAAGCTCCCTACCCATCTTGATCATCGCACCACTGAACATGTCAACCTCGGTATGTCTGGCCGCATCGAGATCCTGCAATGTGGAGAAGCGAGCGGTCTTAAGTACCGCACTGTTCTGCAGTGCGGGGGCATTTTTATCGGAGATGTCGATACCCTTGGCTGCTGCCACTGCGATGACTTCATTAAGAAGTCCGTCGCTGAGTGCCATCACATGCTCACTCGTAGCATAGGCACCATAGCCACAGCCGATTATCGCCTGTGGGAGGTTTTTGCTCACATTCAGGGCAAATTTATACCACATGTCCTGAATGATATCCTCGCAGATCTTATAGCGGACCGGTGTATCGTCAAGCAGTCTTGCGACAGCCTGTACCTTGTCGTCTGCGTTGTTCTTCTTCGCATCCCCAAAGAAAACGCCAAGCGTTGCCTCCGGGATATAGAAAATGCTGTTATTCTTTCGCTCTGCCGAAATCTTCATGAGGGAGTACACCAGATGCTCCTCACCGATTCTTTCCGCGATGAGCTGTTCGCTGTCCACTCCGTTTAGGAGGCTCATCACGATGGTATTCTCCCCTGTCATCGCGGCAATATCGTCAAGGCTTTCCTCAAGCGCACCATATTTGACCGAGATTAAAAGCAGATCCACGCCCTTTGCCAGCTCGGGCGTCTTCACATGCACCGGGAAATGTGTGCCATTGATAATAAGTCCTTCTTTCTCGAGGCGTTCCTTACGTTCTCCCTTGGCGATAACCCAAAGATTTTCTCCGAGCTTCTCACTTAGTCCGTTTACAAAATAGCTGCCGACCGCTCCGGCACCGAGGAGTGCTACGGTCTGAATGTCTTTTTTCATTTTAATTGATCCTTTTAGTTCTGTCTGGTAATGTCGTTACCAAAGTATTTCTCTGAAATCTTAGAGAGCGTACCATCCTTGGAAAGCTTTGCAATCGCTGCATTGATTGCCTCGCGAAGAGAAGCGGTGTCCTCACCCTTACGAAGCGGGATCGCTACGAGGTTTGCCTCCTCGGTGAGAGCTGCTACCTTGAGCGCTGCATCCGGATGAACACTCATATAATCGTAAAAAGAAACCTCTGCATTCAGGGTGGCATCCACACGTCCGGAGAGAACCATCTGCATGGTCTCATCCAGGGAATCCACACCGGAAACGGTTGCGCCGTATTGCTCTGCAAGGAGCATGTAGGTGCTGTTGATGCTGTTTGCAGTGGTGCGTCCGTTCAAATCCTCAAAGGTTTTGATGTCTTCGTTGTCCTTGCCCACGATCAATGCGGTGCGAATGAAGCAGTACGGATCGCTGAAGTCGTATTTTTCCTTACGCTCGTCGGTCACGTCCACGCCGTTTACCACGAGGTCATAGCGATTGTTGTCAAGTCCTGCAAAAAGACCGTCCCATTCGCCCTCTACAAAGGTTGCCTTCACGCCTAATTCGTTTGCGATTGCCTCTGCAACCTCTACGTCAAAGCCGACCAGTTTATCGGTCTCATCATGGTAGGTCCAGGGTGCCCAGGTTCCCTCCATGGCGATAACGATCTCGCCCTTATCCTTGATTCGGGCAAGCTGATCGCCTGCTGCCTCCTCTTTCTTTCCACAGCCTGCAAGGAGAGTCACACTCATTGCTGCCAGTAACAGTACACTTGTCAATTTCTTCATAGCTTTTCTCCTCCTATTAAAACTATCTATTTAAATGGTCACTGAGCGTCGTGCGGATGAATTC
>CALZEZ010000159.1 GCA_945643825.1 uncultured Lachnospiraceae bacterium | reverse complement strand
TCTCACTGACCACTGCAGTTGGTCTGTTCCAGTCTGTAGTCGGCGTATTCTTCTTACTCATGGCTAACTGGCTGTCCAGAAAACTCGGAGAAAGGGGGATCTGGTAATGAAAGTAAAATCTACCTCTGCCAAAATCGGAGACTGGGGTTTTGTCCTGATCTGTGTGATTGTCAGCATTGTTTGTATTGTCCCGATGCTCAATCTGCTTGCTAAATCCTTAAGCTCTACAGAATACTTAATCAGAAATGACGTATACCTGCTGCCAAAGGGCTTCAACTTTGATGCTTACAAAACGGTACTCAGCGATCCGAAATACATTCGCTCTTTCTTCTGGACCGTATTCTTAACCGTGGTTTGTACGGTCGTTTCACTGGTTATGACCACTCTGTGTGCATATCCTCTGATTTTCGAAAGACTGCGTGGTCGTGGATTCATCAACGTATTTATTACAATTACGATGTTCTTTAATGCAGGTACGATTCCAAACTACTTGCTGATGAAGAATCTAAACCTGCTTGACAATCCGCTTGTTCTGATTGTTCCGGGATGCTTAAGCGTCTATAACATGATTATCATGCGAAGCTTCTTCTACGGAATACCGGATTCGCTTCGGGAATCGGCTGAGATTGATGGAGCGACCTTCTTCCAGATTCTTTGGAAGATCTACGTACCATTATCCAAACCTGTTATGGCTACATTAGCTCTGTTCTATGCAGTAGGCCGTTGGAATGGTTACTCTGATGCGTTGCTGTATATTAAGGAGGCGAAGCTGTATCCTTTACAGCTCTTATTGTATAACGTTATCAAAAACATCAACTCTGTTGAGGTGGCGCAACAGGAAGGCTTCTCCACACCGGGACTTTCCGCATCCTTAAAGGCTGCGATCGTTATGTTCTCAACCATACCGATTCTGTGTATCTATCCGTTTTTACAGAAGTATTTCATCCATGGTGTTACCATGGGTGCCGTAAAGGAATAATCGGATTATTTATAATCCGTTCATTCAAATAAAAACATTTATTTATCAAAAGGGAGGAAAAGGTAAATGAAAAAGAAAGCTTTATCCATCTTACTTGCCAGCTCTATGGTAATCTCCTTAGCAGCCTGCGGAAGCTCCGACAATGGTGCAGCCGCTACAACGGAAGCTCCTGCAAAAGAAGAAGCAGCCGCTACCGAGACTGTAAAAGAAGAAGCAGCTGAAGAGCCGGAAGTAACAGGCGAGCTTGTAGATGGCAAGTTTGCTGACACCAGACAGATCACTGTTGAGGTTTATGACCGTGGTAACGATGGCGGATCTGATCCGGAGAACAACATGTACACCGAGTACATCAAAAAGGGAATGCTTGAGAAGTATAACGTAGAAGTAACCTTCAAGAAGGTTCCTCGTTGGACTGAGGTTGATGAGATCAACAACTTACTCGCAGCAGGCGATGCTCCTGATATCTGCGTAACCTACAGCTATCCTACCGTACTTACCTATGCAGAGATGGGTGGTGTTATTGACTTAAAGGATATTGTTGAGCAGTACAAGGATCTTACTCCAAACCTTTGGAACTGGCTTGGTGAGACCAATATGTATTGGGATAAGGATCCTAAGGACGGAACCCTTTGGGCAATCGAAGGAAAACGTGCTGAGCAGCAGAGAATCGTTACTTATGTTCGTAAAGACTGGTTGGACAAACTAAATATGAAGACACCTTCCACCAGAGCAGAGTTTGAAGAGATGCTGGTTGCATTCAAGGATAATGCTGATTTACTGTTGGGTGCTGATGCGAAGAAGATGGTACCTATGCAGGTTACTTATGATGTGGGTTGGACTGCGTCTAATCTGATTACATCCTTCTTAGATCCGAACATGTCTGACAGAGAGTTCTACATCAATGGTTTTGATATGGTTACTCAGAATGGAACCAAGGAAGCAGTTCGTCTTTTGAACAAATGGTATAATCAGGGTCTGCTTTGGGATGATTTCGCATTGTATGGAAGTGGCGATACTACCGGTGATGATATGATTAAAGCTGGATATGTCGGAAGCTTCATGGCAAACTGGGATCAGCCTTTCAGAAACGGCGAGGACAGCTTTATTGCAAACTTGAAGAGAAATGTAGGCGAAGAGGCAATTCTTGTTCCTGTTGATTGTTTTGAAAACAGTGCCGGTAAGTATGCAAAACATCTCTATAGTTCTGCAGGCGACAGAAAGATTTTCTTCCCTGTAACCAACGATGAGCCTTTGGCATCCTTACTGTATCTTGATTTCATCAGCGCTCCTGAGACGATCAAGTACTTACAGGCTGGTGACGAGGGCGTTACCCACGAAGTTCTTGAGTCTGGTGCTATCCAGATCATCGCTGCAACCGGCGACGCTATCCAGAACTCCGGTAAGAACATCGACTATACCATTACCTGTAACGGAACCTACTTTGGTGATCCTGAGCTCGCTACTCTTTCCTTAGCTTATGGCTATGCTGGAATTGATCCTGAGCTTGTTCTTCAGGCTGATAAGATTGCAAGAAACGACGCTTATGCACCTAAGAACGTAAACGTTGGTATCATCGAGGCAGAGGCTGGTGTTGGTGACACCTTAACCTCTAAGAGAGATCAGATTTATGATATTTCTCTTGCAGCAAAAGAAGCTGATTTCGATGCAACCTGGGATAGCCTTGTTCAGGAATACTTAGATGCAGGCGGTCAGGCAATCATGGATGAGCGTGCAGCTAAGTGGGAGGAGTACTTCGGATCTTCCGATATGCTTCCCTAATCACATCTAAATAATGATACTGAAAGGAGCTTTCGCAAGAAGGCTCCTTTTTGATGTGATAGGAAATTGCTCGTATGTAGTGTTAAGCTAACAAGAATCGACGTAGGAGATTCTTGCAAGCGGATGCGCGGGCATCCGCTTTTTGGTTGCTTACAGATTATTTTTTTTGTGCTATAATAGCATCTGATACTTTAGAAGAAGGCATGAATTTCATGAAAGATTTGAACCATTCAGATAAGAATAAGACAAAAGAAATCAGAGGCATAATTTTTGCACTTTTAGCCGGCTGCTGCTGGGGCTTCTCCGGCACAATGGGACAGTACCTGTTTGATGAAAAGCAAATGGACTCCGGGTGGATCACAACCGTGCGGCTAATCTGCTCAGGAATCATCCTGCTAATTATCACCTTTTTTACACAGCGCCCCAAGCTGGTTTCAGTGTGGAAAAAAAGATCAACCTCAATCCACATGCTGATTACCGGTGTGTTTGGACTCATGCTGGTGCAGTTTGCGTACCTGACAGCAATCAAATACTCCAACGCAGGAACCGCAACCGCATTACAATATCTCGGAGAGGCACTGCTTTTGCTTGTCAGCTGCATCAGCTTAAGACGTCTTCCGAAGAAGGTGGAGGTATTCGGCCTGCTCTTTGCACTGGGCGGCGTGTTTCTGATTTCAACAAATGGCAGCATTCATAATATGGTGCTTACAAAGCAGGGACTGACCTGGGGACTCATCGCGGCAACTACCATGATGCTCTATACGCTGCTTCCGGTTAAACTCGTAAAAGAATTCGGCGCCCTCGTCATCACCGGCTACGGCATGCTCATCGGTGGCATCAGCCTACTTCCGATCATCCGTCCCTGGGAAATCCCGGTCAAGGCAGACACCGGCACGATAATCGCGATGGCAGCCATTATTCTTGTCGGCACGGTCTTTGCCTACACCATCTATCTGCAGAGTGCCGCTGACATCGGAGGCGTCAAGGCAGGACTGCTTGCAGCAGTGGAAACCATCTCGGCTCCGGCGATGTCCGCCATCTGGCTGCACACCAGCTTCACAAAAGCCGATTTACTTGGCTTTGCCATGATCCTGATTATGGTTATTCTGCTCGCACTGCCGGGCCTACAGGAGGAACGTACCCGTCATGAGAACGCTTAAGACCTGCTGGGGAGAGAACCTCTCCCCGGAAAAAGTCAAACAGGAATATCCGCGCCCGAGGATGGTGCGCGACAGCTACATTAATTTGAATGGAACCTGGGACTATGCCATAAAAAAGAAGACGTCCGAGAGCTACCACGCAGGACAAGACAAGGAGTTATGTCAACCAGAGGACTACACGAAGCAGATTCTGGTACCCTTCTCCCCGGAAAGCATCCTGTCCGGAGTCGAGCATATTTTACAGCCGGACGAGGTTTTGTTTTATCGAAGGAGCATTTCGTTTCCGGAGAGCTTTCAGACGGGCAGAATTCTCCTGCACTTTGGAGCGGTGGACCAGGAATGCTGTCTTTATCTGGATGGAAGAAGGATCGCAGAGCACAAGGGAGGTTATCTTCCGTTCACGGTAGAGCTGACGGACTACGTACAGGATCGCACAAGGACGTATGAGCTTGTGGTGGAGGTGACAGATGCCACCGAATTCTCCCCACATGCCAGAGGGAAACAGAGACTTGCCAGAAAAGGCCACATGGCATCGATTTTTTACAC
>CALZEZ010000158.1 GCA_945643825.1 uncultured Lachnospiraceae bacterium | reverse complement strand
AACTACAACCTTGAGGATAATACTGAATATGGCGTTAAAAACATGACTTGCCTTCACTCTTTTCTCCTTTTATTAACCCGCTACACAAAATCAATCGCTTCTGTGAGCTTAACCTGGACATCCTGCATCATGCGGCACACAGCAAGCTCCGCCTGCAGAAAATCCTCAACAAGAGGATTTTCGCGAAACTGCTCATACTGTCTGGCAAAATCCTCCACCTTATCTAACATTTCCACGCTGTCCGGTCCCGATTGCAGCTCAAAGTTCTTCTGCCGGAATTCATTTATCTGCTCTAATAGTCCGGGCTGTTTCTCAATCTTTTCGACCTGAACACGATAATTTCTGTAAATCTCCGTATTCTTAATGCAGGCGGCCAGGTTCTCCACCTGTCTGTCTATCTCGTCCATCCTAATCCATCTGCCTTTCTGCTACACTTCCATAATGATAGGTAAAATCATCGGACGGCGCTTCGTCTTCTTCCAGATGTAGTCACCAAGGGTATCCTTGATCGTTCCCTTAAGCTTACCCCAGTCTGTAATTCCTCTGTCCAGACAGTTCTGGACAGCATCGCACACTACCGTGTGCATGGCTTCCATCAGCTCATCGGATTCGCGCACATACACAAAACCACGGGATACGATATCCGGTCCTGACGCAAGCTGTCCGGTATATTGATCCAGTGCCAGCACAACAATCATAATACCATCCTCTGCGAGATGCTGTCTATCTCGAAGTACGATATTGCCGACATCCCCGACACCGAGTCCATCCACAAGGATGGCTCCATTCTGTACCTTTCCTGTCACCTCAGCACCATTTTCGTCCAGTTCAAGTATATCGCCGGACTGAATCATCAGAACATTTTCCTTCGGAATGCCGAGCTGAACCGCTGTGTCAGCCTGTGCCTTGCGGTGCTTAAATTCACCATGGATCGGAATAGAATACTGCGGCTGCACCAACGTGTAGATAAGCTTAATCTCCTCCTGACAAGCATGTCCGGAAACGTGTACATCCTGGAAAATAACATCGGCACCCTTCTTAAGCAGCTCATTGATGACATTTGTCACCGCCTTCTCATTTCCGGGAATCGGATTGGATGAGAAAATAACAGTGTCCCCGGGGCCGATGGAAATCTTCTTATGGATATTGCTTGCCATGCGGCTGAGCGCAGCCATACTCTCACCTTGACTGCCCGTTGTGATAATGACAGTCTGATTGTCCTCATAATTCTTAAGCTGTTCGATATCAATCAGCGTGTTGTCCGGAATCTGGATGCAGCCAAGACTCGTTGCGGTCTCCACAATATTGACCATGCTGCGTCCCTCAACAACTACCTTGCGCCCGAATTTATAGGCCGAGTTGATGATCTGCTGTACGCGATCCACGTTGGACGCAAACGTTGCGATGATCAGTCTCGTATTTCTGTGTTCCTGAAACAGGGTGTCAAAGGTTTTACCGACTGTTCGCTCCGACTGGGTAAAGCCAGGGCGTTCCGCATTGGTAGAATCGCACATCAGTGCAAGCACTCCTCTGCGCCCCAGCTCGGCAAAACGCTGCAGGTCAATGGCATCTCCAAACACCGGTGTGTAATCCACCTTGAAATCTCCGGTATGGATCACCGTACCTGCCGGCGAATAAATGGCAAGTGCTGCCGCATCGACAATGCTGTGATTTGTCTTGATAAACTCCACGCGGAATTGACCAAGATTGATGGATTGTCCGAACTTGACCACCTTGCGCTTGGTTCCGCGAAGCAGGTTATGCTCCTTCAGCTTATGCTCGATGATTCCCATCGTCAGACGAGTCGCATAAATGGGCATGTTTAACTGCTTTAAAATATAGGGGATCGCACCGATGTGATCCTCATGTCCGTGTGTGATCATAAGTCCCTTGACCTTGTCCATATGATCCATCAGATACGTGATATCCGGGATGCACAGATCCACACCGAGCATATCATCTGCGGGGAATGCCAGACCGCAATCCACCACAATAATACTGTCCTCGTACTCGAAGGCAGTAATGTTCATACCAATCTGTTCCAGACCTCCAAGCGGAATAATCTTCAGCTTAGAAGTACCGGGTTTTGTTTGTTTGTTCAAAAAAATTACCTCTCACCTTTCTTACAATATGTATTAGTTAAGTTCAATATCATCTAACAGATTCCCGAAAACAGCAGCCACTGCCTGCAGCTCGTCGTCGTCCGACACGATCTCATACAGTGCTTCTGCCTCTTTCTCTGTTGAAAGATCCTTTAAAATCAGGGCTTCTCCGTCGCCCTCTTCCTCGTCGGTAACCAGAATATAGGTTACTCCGGCAAGCTTTGTCTGTTCCAGCACATAAAAATCAACCGGGGAATCCTGTCCCTCCGGTGTAAATGTAATCTTCTCCATATATTACCTCTTCAAAAAGTGCGCTGTTTTGCCGCCTGATTGCTGCGATAATCCAGATAGCCCTGTAAAATCAAGGTTGCTGCAATCTGGTCCACATAATCCTTGCGGTGCTCCCTGCGCACACCGGCCTCCATCATGATCCGGTCTGCAGCCACGGTTGTAAGCCGTTCATCCCAAAGAACGACAGGAAGTCCCGTCCTTCTCTCCAGCTTTTCCTTAAATTCCATGGAAAGCTCCGCACGCTCTCCTAACGTATCGTTCATATTCTTAGGAAGTCCAAGTACAATCTCATGTACCTCATACTCCCCGATCAGCTCCTCAATGCGTGCGAGTGTCTGACGAAGCTTATTCTCTTCTTTTCTTCTGATGATCTCCACGCCCTGCGCCGTGATAAGGAGTGCATCACTCACTGCCACTCCCACGGTCTTCGAGCCGAAATCCAATCCCATGATGCGCATAAGTTCTCTAGTTATCCCAGTTATTATTCTTGATGTATTCCACCAACAGCTCTTCCACAAGCTCATCGCGCTCCACCTTCATGATCAGGCTTCTGGCGTTCTTATGGCTGGTAATGTAGGTGGGGTCGCCGGACATGATATATCCCACAATCTGGTTCACCGGATTGTAGCCCTTCTCAGTCATTGCCTCATACACCGTAGAAAGCACGGTCTTAACACCGGTCTCGTTTTCTGTCTGTACCTTAAAATATTGCGTATTTCCTAAGTCCTGCATGTCGTCACGTCCTCACCAATAAATAGTTATGTTCAGTTTACCCCATTTAATTAGAAAATTCAATGGGCGATTATGATTTCATTCTTAAGAAAATCATAAGCTTTTACGCAGACAATCCGGTTTGCATGGTTCATTCCATCCGAAATCACGGCGACCTTGACATATTCCTTCGTATGACCGATCCAGTAGCTTTGCCCGTCTATTTCCTTCTCCTCCTCAAGCAAAACCTCGAGCTCCCGGTCCAGATAATAGGCGCGAAACGCCCGCGACTGTGCCTGCTCCATGGCAAGCAGTCTGTCGCTTCTTGCAGCCTTCTCCCGCTCCGTCAGCTGCCCCGGCATGTCTGCTGCCCTTGTTCCGGCGCGCCTGGAATACTTAAACACATGCATCTCAAAGAAATTGACCTTCTCTAAGAAACGACAGGTTGTCTCAAATTCCTCACTTGTCTCGCCCGGGAAGCCCACTATCACATCTGTCGTGATCGCGGGATGCTCAAAATAGCGCCGCAGCAGCTCTACCTTCTCATAGTATTGCCCTGCCGTATAGTGTCTATTCATTCTCTTTAGCGTTTCATCACAGCCGCTCTGCAGGGAAAGATGAAAGTGTGGGCAGAGCTTCGGCATGGCCGCCAGCTTTGATGCAAACTCTTCGGTAATGATACGTGGCTCAAGAGACCCCAGACGGATTCTCTTTATCCCCGGAATCTCATGCAGTGCACAGATCAGATCTAAGAGGTGGGAGCTTCCCTGATAGCTTGTCCCATCAAAGTCCACGCCGTAGGAGCTTAAATGGATTCCGGTCACAACAATTTCCTGATAACCTTTATCGGCAAGAAGGCGCACTTCCTGAACCACATCCTCCATGCGCCTGCTGCGCACCCGCCCCCTCGCCAGGGGGATCGCACAGTAGGAGCAGAACTGGTTACACCCGTCCTGTACCTTAATATAGGCTCTTGTGTGCTCTGCGCTCTGCTCCAGCTGCATCTGTTCATATTCCAGGGTATGGCCGATATCGATCAGATTCATGCTGGTGTGGTGTTCTTTTGCTTCTTCATCTTTTGCCCGCGTACGGCTCGACAGATAGTCCTCCAGGATTTCCACGACCTGGCTCTTTTTGTTATTTCCGATTGCAATATCAATGGCTTCATCCTTTTCCACCGTCGCCGCATCGGTCTGCACATAGCAGCCGACAGCAACAACAATGGCTTCCGGATTTAGCTTTTTTACGCGGTGTAACATCTGCCTGCTCTTGCGGTCAGCGATATTGGTCACGGTACAGGTATTTATAATATATATATCCGCCCTCGTATCAAAAGGAACAACCAAATATCCCTTTTGCTGAAGTTTTTGTTGCATAAC
>CALZEZ010000157.1 GCA_945643825.1 uncultured Lachnospiraceae bacterium | reverse complement strand
ATAATTGCGATTTTATGTATAGGGAGGCCTGTTGGCGATTTCATTCCGTACAGTTCAGGTAAAATTTTATACTTCTTATTGATGTAATCTAAAAGTGGAATCCATAAATCATAAAAATATTTCGCGTCATTGTTTGTTAATATCATATTTATTGTGTCCTTTCTTTAATGCACTCTAAAGGGGCGAAGGCTAAGCTTCGCCTAATATTTCTTCTAGGGTAAAAGGAGTCCCTTGAGTAAGTCGTAATAGGGCAGTGAACTCATTTATCCCATTTCTTGCACAGGTTTCTAGATAAGTTCTGATAGCGGCAAAGTAGCTGGCGTACTCGATGCTTTGAAATTGACCAGAGACTTTATCTTTTGTTTTTACAAATCTCAAAGAACGCTCGCTGAGATTGTTTGTGGTAGGGATAGAGAAATCCTTAACCCACTCAAAATAATTCTGGTTGTATCGTTCGAGTCTAAATATAAGAGCTCGCTCATCACCACTGAAATATCTGCTCTGATCTATGGCCCATTCTTTCCAGGCTCGTTCCAGTATGCTAGAAACTGTGCTGATAAAATCGCCTATCTCGACAGGCGTGAAGCAGGAAATTCCTTCGGCTATCAATTCTTTTCTTTTGTGCATCCAGGATGTAATTAATTCTTTTAAATCTGATGCCCAGGAATGATGTGCAACATCTATTATTTTCTGTAAATCTCGCTCGAGATGCTGAAGGCATTCTACATTTCTAAATACAAAGCCCTGATGGTAATTGATTGTATTATGATCATGCATTACAACCGTGCCGGTGGATAGTGCCGGCAGTATATCGTCATCTATCAGACTGTCTATAGTGGCTCAGTCCAAGTCCTTATGCAGGTGAGCGGTGTATAGTGCAAGTTTTTCATTGCCATAAAAACGCATACAGGCTCGTGTGGTATCTACAAAGACCACTGTATCATCCCAGTACAAAAGCGGAAGCGACAGCATTCTTGCCTTTACTTCAGCAACAAATGTAAGAAGCTTTTTGGCATATCTTTTTTGGAGCTTCGCTAAATAGCCTTCACTAAGAGTGATGTCATCAGTAGTAAAGCCTGTAAGAATTTTTCTGGTACGATTAATGCTTACAAAGCCGAGATTCATTAAGGAAAGAGCCATCGATTGAATGACATTTCCGTATTGATTCTTGGCAACCAATCCGTTATAAGGACATCTAACAGCCTCGCCACAATCAAGGCATCTGTATTCGATGAATCGATGGCGAATCTTTTTAACGATGACTTTATAATCGTATTCATCCTTTATTGTGCAATCCATTTCTTCAAGGTTATGGCTTCCACAATTAGGACAAGCTTCAAGCTCGTGCACTTGAGTATCAGTAATCTCATCATCGGAAAAGGGAGCCATTTCGTGCTTTTCATGACCGGGTTGTCCGCCCTTTTTTAAATCAGTTTTTTCTCTTGAATTAGGGATTCGCTTTTCCTGGTCAATAGCAGTTTTGGCAGTTGATATGCCAGCGTTTGTGCTGTTGGTTTCTAGTTTGGCTGTTAATCTTGCAACTTCATCGGAGAGAGCAGCTATCTTTGCGTCAGCTTCTTCAGCTGCAGTCATGCCATCAAAAGAACGTGTATCATTAAGACAGTCCAGTTGCCACTGTAATTTTCTGACTTGCTCCTGAAGGTCAAAGATAATAGATTCCTGCTGGTCTATGACTTTTTGCTTCTGCTCGTATAGAGCTTTATAGCGGTTCATGATACCTGTTACTTCGGCAATCTTTTTGTTTAAGCTCTGGATTTTTTTAAGATGCTCCTGCACGCGCTCATCAGCAGCATTCTCTTTGATTGCTTTTATGAGCCTCTTTTCGAGCCTGGCATAATCGCGTTTGAGCTGATTAAGTTCATCTTTTTGTTTGTAGAAAGCTGCCTTTAAATCCATTGCATCATCCCCTGAAATTAATTTTTGATATCTGCCAGCTGCCTTTTTAGCTCAGCGTTTTCTTTTAGAAGACGAATCACTTCTTCCTTTAATTCTTTAACAGTCTTTGGCATTTGATATTCCTCATTATTAGGTACATATGAGGGACTGCGTTTTTTGCACCTTCCATCGGTTGGTATTATTTCATTTGTTTCAGGATCAACCCTGCCAATAAGTTTTCTTTTAGACTTAGATCTTTTTAGCTCTGGATCCCAGAAAGATTGATTTTCATAAGCATAAGTAATGCCAGAACGTTTGTCGGTTTGATATACAATTCCCACGAAAAACACCTCCTTATCTTTATGTGTATAGTATAACACATAAAGATATAGAATGCAACAAAAAAATGCTAAAATCCTTGATTTTTCAAGGAAAATCAGCATTTTTTATAAGCGAATCAACTCGTTATGTGAGATGGAAATAATTGGAAGATTGGATAAAAAAAGTGTGAATAGTAACTTCATGCTCCAAAAAGAATTTGACTTAGTACTGTATTTTATGTTATAGTTTACGCGTATGGAAAACATTGGTTTGGAGTCTTCCATGCAAATATTTTTGGCAACCTTGTTGCTTTATTGATTGAGTTAAAAGCTCAAATTTTATAAGTTGGTTACTATAAACCGGTGCTATTGCACATCTAACTTGTGAAACGGTCAATAAGAGTAGTAAAAGTAAAATATTTGCTATATAGACTCTAAAAACCATATATCTGAGGAAGCCCTGAGTGTCTTTATTTTCTGACCTGTAAACAGGGTATTCACATCAAGATAAGTTTCTGGGCAGGTGATGATTGCGTCACCTGCTTTTTTGTTCGTTGAAGCAAAGTTGAAATTCCCGAGGAGAAGATAAATGACTGAGAAAATTTCCCTGTACGGCTTTAACAATCTGACCAAGTCCTTAAGCTTTAATATCTATGATGTATGCTATGCCAAGAGCCAGAGGGAGCAGAAGGACTACATTGCATACATTGACAAACAGTATAACTCCGAGCGTCTGACCAATATTCTGACCAACGTCACGGACATGATCGGCGCCAAGGTGCTGAATATTTCCAGCCAGGACTATGAGCCCCAGGGAAGCTCTGTCACCATTCTGATCGCAGAGAACAGCATGGTACCGGTGGGAGACACTACGGTGGCACATTTGGACAAGAGCCATATCACGGTACATACCTATCCGGAATATCATCCCGAGACCTGTCTGGCCACCTTCCGTGTGGATATCGATGTGGCTACCTGTGGGGAGATTACGCCTCTTTCTACCTTGGATTATCTGATTGGCTCCTTTGATTCGGATATTATCACCATGGACTACAAGGTCAGGGGCTTTACCAGGGACGTGGAAGGTCACAAGCTTTTTATCGATCACAGAATCAAGTCCATTCAGGATTATATTGATACAACGACACTTCGCAAATACGACGCAGTAGATATCAATGTGTATGAAGCGAACATTTTCCACACCAAGATGCTGGTGAAGGAGATTGACCTGCAGAATTATCTTTTCAACAGTGATGTCTACGAGCTTCCGCCCAAGGTTAGGCTTGAGATTATGGATAATCTGCGGAAGGAAATGATTGAAATTTTCAGCGGAAGGAATGTGTACTAGAGAGCATGGGCCTTTATAATCAGTCGAGGGCGCCGATTTACGAGGCGTTGGAGGAATTCAGAAAAAACAGAGTCGTGCCCTTTGATGTGCCGGGACATAAGCGGGGACGGGGCAATCCGGAGCTTGTGGAGTTGCTGGGTCAGCAGTGTGTGGGAATCGATGTCAATTCCATGAAGCCTCTGGATAATCTCTGTCATCCCATATCTGTGATAAAGGAAGCGGAAGAAATGGCAGCGGAAGCCTTTGGCGCTGCCTACGCCTTTCTGATGGTGGGAGGTACCACTTCTTCCGTACAGAGTATGGTATTAAGCGTGTGCAAGAGAGGAGACAAGATCATTCTCCCCAGAAACGTACACAGAAGTGTGATTAATGCACTGGTAGTAAACGGTGCCATTCCCATCTATGTAAATCCCGATATGGATAGTAAATTGGGGATTGCCCTGGGAATGAAGGTGTCCCAGGTGGAAAAAACCATCCGGGAGAATCCGGATGCGGTAGCGGTGCTGGTGAACAATCCCACCTATTACGGTATTTGTTCTGACTTGAAGAGCATTGTTAAGCTGGCGCATGCCAACGGTATGAAGGTGTTGGCGGACGAGGCTCACGGCACGCATTTTTATTTTGGAGAAAATATGCCTGTATCCGCCATGGAGGCAGGCGCGGACATGGCCTCCGTGAGTATGCACAAGTCCGGTGGGAGCCTGACCCAGAGCTCCTTTCTGCTGACGGGACCGGCTATGAATCCCGGTTATGTGCGTCAGATCATCAATCTGACCCAGACCACCAGCGCCTCCTATCTGCTGCTGGCAAGCCTTGATATCTCCAGAAGGAATCTGGCACTGCGGGGCAGAGAGGAGTTCCGCAAGGTGACGGCACTGGCGGAATACGCCAGGGAAGAAATCAACCGCATCGGCGGCTACTATGCCT
>CALZEZ010000156.1 GCA_945643825.1 uncultured Lachnospiraceae bacterium | reverse complement strand
AGAACATGCGAAGCGCGTCTTTGCAAGGCTAGAGAATATAGTAAGAACCGGTGAGACTGGCCCGATCTACTCTCACATGGGACAGAGAGATGACAGAGAGGCGGTACAGTAGAATGGCATATAATTTAAAGGAACAGATGAGTAAAGCAGAGCGCTTTGAAGCAGGACACAGACTCTGCGCCGGCTGTGGAGCCGGAATTGTATGTCGTGCGATGATGCGTGCCGTGGATCCCGAGGATAAGGCCGTAATCTGTAATGCGACCGGTTGTCTTGAGGTTTCCTCCTTTCAGTATCCCTATACGGCATGGCATGATTCCTACATTCACACGGCATTTGAGAATACCTCGGCAACTGCTTCGGGCGTTGAGGCTGCCTACAATGCCATGAAGAAAAAAGGAAAGCTGGAGAAAAACTTTAAGATATTGGCAATCGGTGGAGATGGAGGCACCTATGATATCGGCTTTCAGTCTCTTTCGGGAGCCTTAGAGCGTGGTCATGACTTTACCTATTTCTGTTATGATAATGAAGCTTACATGAATACAGGAACCCAGCGTTCCTCTGCGACTCCGCAGTTTGCGGCAGCTACGACGACTCCGGCCGGAGTAGAGTCTGTCGGAAAGAAACAGGTGCAGAAGGATCTGACACAGATTGTAGTGGCACACGGTTCACCCTATGTGGCACAGACGACTATGCTTGGAACACTGAAGGATCTTCATGAGAAAGCACATCGGGCAATCTACACCGAGGGACCGACCTTTGTAAATATACTGACCCCATGTCCGCGAGGCTGGCAGTATCCGGCAGAAATTTTGCCGCAGATTTGTAAGATGGCAGTAGAAACCTGTATCTGGCCGCTGTATGAGGTTGTGAATGGGGAGTATCGCCTGAATTACGAACCCAAGAAGAAGCTTCCGGTAGAGGAGTTTATGAAGCTGCAGGGAAGATTCCGTCACTGCTTTAAGCCTGGCAATGAATGGACGATTGCGGCAGCGCAGGAATATGTCGATAAGAAGTGGGAAGAGCTTTTGAAACGCTGTAAATAGAATGGGCTTTAGAGAGGTATTGGGAAGATGGAGAATAAACTTTTTACAAACACGCAGATTTTATCATGGTTACAGTATTTTGCGCAAAATACAGAGCTTGATTTAGAGCACGTGAAACTTTTGGACATCACAAGAAAAAATAAGAACCTGATTCCGACCGTCGAGTCACATAAAACCGTACTGGTATTTACAGAGGCTGGCCATCCGGATATTTTCTATCGCATGTTCAATGCAGGACTTGGAGAGTGTCTTGTTGTTTACAACGAGGGAAGTGAGCCGGAAGGACCAATCAAACAGAATAAGGTTTATGACATGATTAACCGTGGCATTAATGCTTCGGCCGGAATGCTGATTGTGAATCCGGAAGCCAGAAACACCTTCAAATTCGGTATGAATAACAAAGCGTTTGCAACGGGCTCGGTCCGCTATGTCGGCTCGGAGATCCGGGGCATTATCCTGAATAAAATGCAGATCTGCGAGGGGAAAAACCTTTGCATTATCTCCGGGGAATCCATTGCGGTAGAGGCGGCGCTCATGAATGGTGAGGGAACTGTCATTGCAGTGGAATACAACCAGAAGGATCGCGCGACGATGGAGGAGAACGTCAGCCAGTTTGGTCTGAATAATGTTGAAATCATTGATCACGTCGATGAGGAAAGCATGAACAAGCTTCCGGTTCCGGACGTAACAATGTTAGTGGCTTCGGCAAGCATGGAGCAGGAGGTTACCTGCCTGCTTAAACAGAATCCGGCGATGGAGTTTGTGATTTATACCCTGGACTTCCAGGTGGCAGCAGCAATGCCGGATTTTTTTGCCAGAATGGGAATCGGCGATATCGACCTGATTCAGGTGACGATCTCCCGGCTTGGTCGGAAGAACACATTTGAAAGCCAGCCGGCTCCATGGATTATCACCGGTAAGGCAGGAGCGTAAGAGGTGAGTAGCTGTGTCGCGTAAAGTAACCATCAAGGATGTGGCAAAAAAGGCGGGGGTGTCAATTTCCACCGTATCCAATGCACTCAATGATGTGGATGTTTTACACCCGGATACGAAAAAGCATATATTGGACGTGGCTCGTGAACTGCACTATGTTCCCAACGTAAATGGGCGAAACCTGAAGTCGCAGGAGACAAGGGTGATCGGGCTTTTCCTGAATTCGATTGCAGGACCCTACTATGGGATATTAGCCGATTCGATTTATCGCACCTGTCAGCAGTACGGCTATGAGCTGAATATTTTTATCAGCGAAAAAGCAAAGAATGCAATGTCTGATCTGCTCGGACACCGCGTGGATGGTGCTATCATCATGAGTGGTGCAATACGGGACAAAGAGGTCGAGCTCTTGCAGGAATATGAGACGCCGATTGTCTTTATTGACAGAGAGCAGAAGGGAAAGCGGATGTCCAGTGTCATTTTTGATTCCTATCATGAGGGGGAAATGGCGGCAGAATATCTTCTTGGACTGGGACATCGCTCCTTCTGGTATATCAATGGTGCTGAGAATACCTTTGATAATACGAAACGCCGGCAGGGCTTTGTGGCGGCGTTGGCAAAAGCCGGCATTCGGCTTGGAGAGGACTGTATTCTGGAGGGACGATTTGAGAGAGCTTGTGCTTATCATTCGGTGAAGAAAGCAATAGAGGCGGGGTGTAAGCCGCCGGATGCCATTTTCGCTGCCAATGATCTGAGTGCGATCGGAGCTGTTGAAGCACTGCTTGATCAGAACATTGCAGTTCCCGGGCAGGTGAGCGTGATTGGCTGCGATGATATTGAGATGGCGAGAATGGTAAGACCTTCCATAACAACGTTATGTACTTCGTTTGAGAAGCAGGGGAGCATGGCAGTACACGCTTTACTCAGGTTGATCCGCGGCGAAAATGAGGGAAGCATCGAGATTCTTTACGGGAGTGTGACACAACGGGAGTCAACAAGCGCAAAACCCGATTTTTCCGTTGTTTTGTGTGGGGAAGAATGATATAATAATGGGGTATGAGGAAAGCTACATGAAGAATTCAGTTAAATTAAAGGGAAAACAGAAGCTGTTGTTTCGCTATTCCTTATATCTTGGATTCCTTTTGCTGGGTGTGAATACCGCAGTTTACTTTATCAGTTTACAGGCGGGAGTTCTGGTCAGCTTTTTTGCGTTGCTCTATTTCGTGATTGTTCTTATCATGATGTACAGCAGTAAAAGACTTGTGATCAATGACCTGGTCAGCTTTGCCACAGAATATGGACAGGTACAGGCGAGACTGCTGCGTGAGCTGGAGCTGCCCTATGCGCTGTTAGATGATACCGGAAAGGTGATCTGGACAAACAAGGAGTTTGAGCGGGTGACGAACCGGGAAAGAGGCTTCAACAAGTCGATCACAGCGATTTTTCCTTCTATTACGAGAGACCGTTTGCCGAGTGAAAAGGATGTTGATGAGACAGAACTGGATCTTGAATTTGACGGCAGTAATTACCATGCCAGAATGAAAAGGATCGCACTTGCCGGTATGGCGAGAAACAGCGAGATCATTGATATGAGCGGATATGGCGGATTTCTGGTAGGTCTGTATCTGTTCGATGAGACGGCACTAAAAATTGCATTGCAGGAAGTCGACGACCAGAGCGTTACCGTAGGGCTTCTCTATCTGGATAACTACGAGGAAGCACTCGAGAGCGTGGAGGAGGTACGTCGCTCCCTGCTTACGGCACTGATTGACCGGAGAGTTAATAAATATATTGCAGCCTACGATGGCATCTGTAAGAAGATGGAGAAGGATAAATACCTGATCATCTTAAGGAAAAAAGCAATTTCCCAGCTGCAGGATGCAAAATTCGACATATTAGAAGAAGTAAAAACAGTTAATATTGGTAATGAGATGGCTGTGACCATCAGTATCGGTATTGGCGTGGGCGGATTAACCTACGCACAGAATTATGAGTTTGCGCGCAATGCGATTGATCTTGCACTCGGAAGAGGTGGAGATCAGGCCGTGATCAAGACTCCGAATAACGTAACCTACTATGGCGGAAAAAGCCAGCAGGTGGAGAAGAGCACAAGGGTTAAGGCACGTGTCAAGGCTCATGCACTCAGAGAAATCATCTCGGCGAAGGATCAGGTGTTCATTATGGGACACAGACTTGGCGATGTCGATTCCTTTGGCGCTTCCATTGGTATCTATCGGATTGCAAAGACGTTGGATCGCAGAGCGCATATCGTACTTAATGATGTGTCCACCTCCTTACAGCCGCTTGTCGATCTGTTCGCAAATAATCCGGACTACGAAGCGGATATGATCATTAACAGTCAGCAGGCAATCGATATGGTTGGTTCCAATGCGGTGCTTGTGATTGTGGATGTGAACAAACCCAGCATTACAGAATGCCCGGAGCTGCTGCATTTTTGTAAATCGGTTGTAGTGCTTGATCATCACAGACAGGGAAGTGAGACGATTGAGAATGCAACACTCTCCTATG
>CALZEZ010000155.1 GCA_945643825.1 uncultured Lachnospiraceae bacterium | reverse complement strand
GTATGGTTGGAGAAAATGGAAGTCGGGATAGGACAGCACTGTATCTTGAGAGCGGAGATAATGGGTAGTGAGACCGTGATAGAGCAGCGTCCGAAACCGCAAAAATCATTAATGAGGGCTATTTTTTTCTGATGGTTATGCATAAGGAGTTCCTTTTCTTCTATTGCGTTCTGATAGAACAGAGTATATAGTGAAATTGGTTCTATCATAAGATTCAAAAAAGGAGAAAATAATAGGTTCAGATGAATTACAAGATTGATAAAAGTAATACGACAGCGGTTTATCTGCAGCTCTATAAACAGATTAGAGATGATATTGTTTCGGGAGTCTATGTCTATAACAGCAGACTGCCGTCGAAGAGGACGTTAGCAGAAGAATGTGGGGTCAGCATGATTACGGTGGAGCATGCGTATCTTTTGCTGTGTGATGAGGGATATGTGGAGTCGAGAGAGCGCAGTGGTTATTTTGTGAGCTTTCGTAAGAACGATGGCTTTCAGACCTCGGAGCGGGTCGGTTTTAAGCGAATCGAAAGCATGAGTACGGACATTTCCGGCACACAGGAATTTCCTTTTTCCGTACTTACGAAGACTATGCGACGTGTGATGACAGATTATGGAGAAAATATATTGGAGCGATCACCGAATGCAGGCTGTGTGGAATTCCGTGATGCTATCTGCAGATATCTGGCGAGGAGCAGAGGAATTCATGTGGAGCTGGAACAGATTATCATTGGTTCAGGCTCAGAATATCTCTACAGTCTGATTATTGAACTGCTTGGTCGGAAGAAGAGGTATGCAATTGAATCTCCCTCCTATCATAAGATTGAGCAGGTTTATCAGGCTGCGGATGTGGAATACGAGATGCTTCCGTTAGGACGGGATGGAATCGTAAGCAACGCCCTATGGGGAAGTGAGGCAGATGTTCTTCATATCACACCCTACCGGAGCTTTCCCAGTGGTGTCATTGCGTCGGCGACGAAGCGCTACGAGTATCTGAGGTGGGCAGGCATGGGAAGACGCTATATTATTGAAGACGATTTTGAGTCAGAGTTTTCCGTGTCCACAAAACCGGAGGATACGTTGGTTTCCTGTGATCTTCATGACAATGTCATCTATATGAACACCTTCTCGCGGACGATATCCCCGTCACTTCGTGTGGGCTATATGGTTTTGCCGAAAACACTTGTCCCTCAGTTTGAGGAAAAGCTTGGCTTCTATTCCTGCACGGTACCAACCTATATTCAGTACGTGTTAGCAGCGTTGATCGAGAATGGAGATTTCGAGAGACATATCAACCGAGTACGTAGAAAAAAACGAAAGGAATTGTCCTAGTCTTTTGGTAAATTTGATTATTTTATTTCAATGGGAATAGGTATATTATGAGGTTTGGTAAAAAGAGGAGGCTGTTATGTTTATTGCATTTCTTATTCTTTGGATTATTTTTAATGCAAATTTTACAATCGAGATTCTGCTGATTGGAATTGTAGTATCCGCAGCTTTGTTTGCATTTTGTTGCAAATTTATGGATTACAGTCTGGAAAAAGAAAAAATGGCATACCGGAATATTTTCCGGATATTTGGCTATTTTGTGCACCTGTTAATCGAGATTGTGAAATCAAATCTCGCTGTCATGCGTCTGATCATGACGCAGAAGGAGGAACCGGAGCCGATGCTTGTTACATTTGATGCAGGACTTACGAATCCGGCAGCACAGGCACTGATGGCAAACACGATTACGATAACACCCGGAACCATCACGGTGATGCTAAAAGAAGGAACCTATACAGTGCATTGTCTGGACAGTGATTTTGCGCAGGGAATTGAGCAATCGGATTTCATTGACCGGCTAAAGACAATGGAGAAGCATTAAGAAGCGGGGTGTGAAGCTTATGGAAAATATATTTTATACGGCAGTGCTTTCTGCTCTTGGAATCATGGCATTGCTTTGTCTGGTAAGAGCCATTATCGGTCCGAGGATTGCGGACCGCATCGTGGCCGTCAATATGATAGGAACTATGGTAATGGTTATCATTGCAGTGCTGGCAACGATGCTGGGAGAGGGATATCTCGTAGATATCTGCCTGATTTATGCCATGATCAGCTTCTTGGCAGTAGTCGTGCTTACCAAGGTCTATACGGGAGTTTACCAGCAGAAAAAAATAGAAGAAGAAAGGAAGGAAAAAACAGATGGAACCCATGCAGTTGATTAGATTTATTGTGGGAGCGGTTTTCCTTTTGTTGGGTCTGTTATCCTTTTTAATAGAGGTGATTGGTGTGTTCCGATTTAAATATGTACTGAACCGGATGCATGCTGCTGCCATCGGTGACACGCTGGGGATTGGGTGCTCGATGCTTGGTCTGATGATCATAAATGGATTAACCTTTACGTCACTCAAGCTGTTCTGTGTCATATTATTTTTGTGGTTTTCCTCTCCGACTGCCTCTCACCTGATTGCAAAGCTTGAGGTAGAGACGGATGAGGAGTCGGTGAAGCATTATTCGGAGAAAAAGATAGGAGAAGCTTAGTATGACGGTCTTTACAGATATTTTGTTGCTTTTTCTGGTTGTGTGTGCCATTGCGGTATCGCTTTCTAAGAAGCTGATGAATGCAATTCTGATTTTTATGTCCTATAGTCTTGTTATGTCGATTATCTGGATTCTGTTAGAATCGCCGGATCTGGCGATTACGGAGGCTGCTGTCGGCGCAGGGATTACCAGCGTGCTGTTCTTTGTGACACTCAAAAAGATTCATGCCATTGAACAGTTTGAGGAGGTGGAAGAGGATCATGAGTAGGAAGCTTTCGCCGGAGGAGTATGAAAAAACACTTTCCTTCCGTTTGAGACAATGGTTGGATGGCACAAAGGATCCTTATCTGGGGAATCTGGAGATGAAGCCACAGAAGGAGCATGTTGTTTCAAAGAAAGAGAGGGAGGAACGCGAGGAGAGAAAAAAGCAGAGCATCATGCACGTGTATGAGCTGTCAGAGAATAAGGAGCTTAAGCTTGTCAAAAAGCTGTATGGTGTTTTCTGTGTATGCTTCTGTGTCCTCTTGGTTGCCATGCTTTTACTTGCCGTATCCTATCTGCCGACCTATGGAGAGGAGCACAATCCGGTTAACAATGAGGTGTCCAGGCGCTATATAGAGAATGGACTGCAGGAGACCGGCGCAGTAAATATCGTTACCGGAATGATTCTGGATTACAGAGCATTTGATACACTTGGAGAATCCCATGTGCTGTTTATTGCGACCTGTACGGTTCTGATTCTTCTGGGACATAAGAAGACAAAGACGTCAGAGCCTACCGAGGACGAGATGGATCGTATCTATGAACCGAAGAATGATACTATTTTGCAGTTCGCGGCAAAGGTTCTGGTTCCTCCGATTGTTATTTTCGGAATCTATGTTATTCTCTGCGGACATTTAGGACCGGGAGGGGGATTTTCCGGTGGAGCGATAATCGGTGCGGGACTGATACTGTATCTGAATGCATTCGGCTTCAAGAAGACAGAGCGCTTCTTTACAGAGAAAACCTATAAGATCATGAGCGTCAGTGCATTGGGCTGTTATTGTCTGGCAAAGAGCTATTCCTTTTATACCGGTGCGAATCATATTGAAAGCGTGATCCCGCTTGGAACACCCGGAGCAATCCTAAGCAGTGGTCTTATTCTGCTTTTAAATATCTGTGTGGGTGTCGTGGTTGCAGGTACGATGTACACCTTCTATGTCATGTTCCGAAAGGGAGGCTATTAGGATGAATATTGCCAATCTGATAAGTAACTATGAGGAGGCGATTGCCATGATTCTGTTTGGAATCGGGTTCTCCAATCTTCTCATGCAGAATAACCTGATTAAAAAAATCATCGGAATGAATATTATGGATACTTCTGTCTATTTGTTTCTTGCGGTAAAGGGATACATTGTCGGACATAAGGCACCGATTGTAGTAGATGGAGTACAGAGTGTAGATGCCTATATCAATCCGATTCCCAGTGGTCTGGTTCTGACAGGAATTGTAGTGTCGGTTTCAGTCAGTGCTCTGATGCTTGCACTCACGATCAGGCTGTATCGCAGATACCATACCCTGAATCTGGATGAGATATCGATGCTCATCAAGAAGGAGGAGAAGTAATGAGCTTTGTACAGAATTTTCCGTTCATCAGTATTCTCCTTTCGCTGTTTTCCGGTCCAATCTCAACGATTCTTGATGCAAAGAAGGCGCGAAGACTGAATACCATTGTAATTGCAGTGCTTGCCTGTTTGTCAGGGGCAGTGCTTGTGTATGTTCTGAAAACCGGGGAGAGCTTTGTTTATACAATGGGACATTTCCCGGCACCCTGGGGCAATGAGATCCGTGTCGGTGTGTTAGAGGCAATGATGGCACTTTTTTTCTGTGCCGTGATGCTTTTATGTATGATAGGCGGAGTGGCAGAGCGGGATGTCGAGATTGAGGAATCTAAGCAGAATTTGTACAATGTCATGGTGAATCTGCTCCTGTGTTCACTCTTGGCACTGATCTATACCAACGATCTTTTTAATGCA
>CALZEZ010000154.1 GCA_945643825.1 uncultured Lachnospiraceae bacterium | reverse complement strand
TCTTTTTACAAACAGTGTAGAGAACTTGAACAGGAAAATAAGGATGTATTAGTTGATTTCCAGGAAGATTATCCGGGGGTGCTTAACGGTGACAATCTTGCTGAGGTTTTAAAAGCTGCTAAGGCGAAAAAACAAAAATAAATAGATATAGCCTGAATTATTCACGGCAGTATAAACGTGCATAAAATCTACCGTATTTGTCGTTACAACCATTTTCAATACCTTACCCTGTTAGGAGATAGCCTAAAAATGGGCAGACTTCTCTCGTGATAGGTTTAACATCAGACCACATTGGTAAAGAATTTACTTTGCTCGTGTGGTTTTTTTATATCCTTTTTTCAGGTTCTATGCGGGCAGTGTTTCGAAAGAGGGTGATCGTATGGGACATAGAGACGATGTTCTTATGGATGATAACTTAGTGTATGTATCAACAATAAGATAGGAAGGATGAATGCCAATATGAAAAATAGTCTGCTCCTGTTGGACGAGCCGACCTGTGGTCTTCATTTTTCTGATATTGACAACCTGAGAATACACAATCGTAATGGGCCCCGGAGCCGGAGAGAAAGGCGGTCGAGTGCAAGAAGTCATTTATGCGGATTTACATTGCTGATGAATAATATGGTAGAATATACTTGTACTTTTTATTACTCTTGGACGAATTGTTTTTAGCAGATCGTTTGATAAAAAGCATGTCATTGATTTCCAGAAGTATTTGCTTTGCAAAAATTTATTTTGCAAAAGTTGTAACGAATCTCACATAAGCTACATTAAAGGATGAGACGAAAGAAGGCGAAAGAATGCAGTCGATGGACGAGATCTATCAAAGGTATGCCCGAATGGTGTATAAATATCTGCTGGCAAAGACACACAGTGAACAACTGGCAGAAGAATTGACGCAGGAGACATTTTATCAGGCAGTGCGGAGCATTGACCGGTACAAGAATCAATCGATCAGGTGACCACAGGCGGTCAATCGATGGAAGAGAAGCTCATCAGTGCAGAGTATCGGGTGGAATTGATGAAGAAACTGCATTTGTGCCCGGATCCTTTCCGCGAGATTATGTATCTGAGAATCTTTGGCGGATTAGCCTTTAAAGAAATTGGTGAGATTATGGGAAGAACAGAGAATTGGGCACGCGTAAACTATTACAGAGGCAAAGAACGATTGCGAAAGGAGATAGAAGACAATGAGTAAAATCCCTTGCGAAGTGATTCAAGATTTATTACCTTCCTATATAGATGAATTGACAAGTGATGTTACAAATGAAGAAATTGAAAATCATCTGAATGACTGCGAGAACTGCAGTGAGGTATTGCGCAGTATGAAAGCTCCGGAGATGACAGTAGAGTCAAATGAGGAAAAAGCAGAGATCAATTTCTTAAAAAAGACGAAAAGCGGAGTGATGAAAGCAATTGTCGGATGTATGGTAGCAGCAGTCCTTGTTACTGTGGGTGTGTTATTCACAAGAATATATCTGACCGGCAATGAGATTAGCGGTGAATATATCGCATACGATATTGCTGTTGATGGTCAGACGCTTACACTAAAAGGTGGAGCCATCAGTGATAACATGGCTGTGCGTCGTGTGAAGTTTGCTCAGCAGGATCACCGGGTAATCGTGTATTTTATCGGAGCAAAAAAGAGTTTGTTTAGCTCGAATCATTTTGAAGAACAGTATACTGCAACCGAAGAAATTAAAGAGGTTTACTTTGGAAAACGCTGTGTATGGGCAGAAGGTGAGATGATTAGCCCCATTACCGCTTCGCTGTTTCAAACGGCTCATCCGTATATCGGAGATATGTCTGCGAACGGAGCTTCTGCAAAAGCACTGAATATGGGTGGATATCTTGGCAACTTCAGGAATGAGCTTCAAACAAGCGAGCAACCCTATGAGTGGAAGATGAAGCTCGAGACGAGCCATTCTGCTTCACGCGCAGAAGCGATGGAGCAGCGAATGAAAGCCTATGCGTATGCGTTGCTTGCTGTCATTGACAATTTAGATATCGTCACATATGAGTATCAAATAGGAGAAGCATCACGCACGCTTACCGTGACAAGTAAAGATGCTACGGCTTATGTGGGATTTCCGATTAAAGAAGCCGGTAAAGATGTCCGGTTTTTAGAGCTTCTCATTCAAAAAACAGGCTTGAACAATCTGGCATTTGTTGCAGACTCGATGACAGAAATCGCAGGTGATACGATGCAGATTCGCGTTGCAAGCTTTTCAAAGACACCGATTGCCGGTATGGGTATGACCGTGTCTGTTGACGGAGAGGTGAAGTGCTCGCCTACGACGATTCACGCGGATGAATCACCTTTTTGGGAAGGCGAAATCACAAGCTTTGAGCTGCTTCCGGAGGATTTTGGCGGCGAGATATGGAGCGGGACAAAGCCGATTGAGATTCAAATCCGGGTAACAGATACCGACGGAAATGAACAGATGATTGACCAGACAATTACAGTTGACGCGGCATTTGGCAATGTCTATCGGATGGATATCACAGGAGATATGGACGAGGGCTATACGATTCAGAGCAGATAAGATGATGGCTGTGATTGAAATAATTTTGTTGGAACAATGAAGGTTACGTTGAAAATGAAATGCACATAGTGATGCATACCTCATAAGAATCTTTCATACACTGTAAAAAAGATTCTTAAGGGGTATTTCTCTTGAAAGGGTATATTGAGGAGCGGGTAATTGAGATTGCCCGATACATTATTGATCATAACGCGACTGTGAGGCAGGCGGCAAAGCACTACGGGATAAGTAAATCGACGGTACATAAGGACGTCACAGAACGTCTCCACCAGATCAGTCCGACACTCTCTACAGAAGTACGAATGGTCTTGGACGTGAACAAATCGGAGAGACATATCCGCGGTGGCCTGGCGACAAAGGAGAAGTATCTGCATCAAAAACCCTTGTAAATGGCGGATTCCTACTTTATAATAGTTACGTCGATTGACAAGAGCACATTTTGTTCTTGTCAATTCGCAAAACACATGAGAGAGAGAGACATCTATGATAACGCAGGAAAAGGTTATTGTCATCGATTTTGGCGGTCAGTATAACCAACTGGTTGCCAGACGTGTTCGTGAATGTAATGTATATTGTGAGATTTATTCCTACAAGATTGGACTGGATGAGATCCGCGCCATGAATCCGAAGGGAATCATTCTGACGGGTGGACCGAATAGCTGTTATGCACCGGATTCACCATCCTACAGCAAGGAACTGTTTGAACTGGGTATTCCTGTTTTAGGTCTTTGCTATGGTGCTCAGCTCATGATGCACAAGCTTGGTGGAAAAGTAATCACTCCGGAAGTCGGTGAATATGGAAAAACAGAGATCCACTATGCAGACAATGGTGTTCTTTTTGAGGGAATCCCGCATGAAGCTATCTGCTGGATGAGCCATTTTGATAGAATAGAGGAGTGCGCGCCAGGCTTTGAGATCGTGGCGCATACCGCGGATTGTCCGATAGCGGCTACCCAGAATAAGGACAAGAAACTGTTCGCGATTCAGTTTCATCCCGAAGTACTTCATACGCAGAACGGAACGAAGATGATAGACAATTTCGTTCGCGGTGTCTGTGGCTGTGCAGGAACCTGGAGAATGGATTCCTTTGTGGAAAATTCGATTAAGGAGATTCGTCAAAAGGTTGGTACGGGAAGAGTGCTCTTAGCGTTATCCGGCGGTGTAGATTCCTCTGTGGCAGCAGGAATACTTTCCAGAGCGATCGGAAAGCAGCTGACCTGTGTATTTGTGGATCATGGTCTTCTGCGTAAGAACGAAGGCGATGAGGTAGAGAGCGTATTTGGACCCAATGGGCAGTTTGATTTAAACTTTGTTCGTGTCAATGCTCAGCAGAGATATTACGATAAGCTTGCAGGGGTTGAGGAACCTGAGGCAAAGAGAAAAATCATTGGTGAAGAGTTTATCCGTGTATTTGAGGAGGAAGCAAAAAAAATCGGTGCAGTAGACTTCCTGGCACAGGGAACAATTTACCCGGATGTTGTGGAATCCGGGCTTGGCGGGGAATCTGCCGTGATCAAATCCCACCACAATGTCGGAGGCTTGCCGGATTTTGTTGATTTCAAGGAGATCATTGAACCTCTCCGCAACCTGTTCAAGGATGAAGTTCGAAAGGCCGGACTAGAGCTTGGAATCCCGGAAAAGCTCGTATTCCGTCAGCCATTCCCGGGTCCCGGACTTGGTATCCGTATCATCGGTGAGGTGACAGCGGAAAAGGTTCGTATCGTTCAGGACGCCGATGCAATTTATCGGGAGGAAGTTGCGGCAGCAGGACTTAAGAAAACACCGGATCAGTATTTTGCTGCACTGACCAACATGCGCTCAGTAGGTGTTATGGGTGATGAGCGCACCTATGATTATGCTGTTGCACTTCGCGCGGTGGAAACGGTCGATTTCATGACCGCAGAAGCTTCCGAGATTCCATTTGAGGTTCTTCAAAAGGTGATGAGCCGTATTATCAATGAGGTTAAGGGCGTTAATCGCGTATTCTATGACTTGACCTCGAAACCACCCGGAACCGTGGAGTTT
>CALZEZ010000153.1 GCA_945643825.1 uncultured Lachnospiraceae bacterium | reverse complement strand
TGATCCATCCCTGACAGCTCATACAACAGCACATTTTGTTCATCTACTAGTATTTCCTTCAGGTACTCACTAGAATCCGTCAGGCAGACCGCACCATTGAGCATGGTGTTAAAGATTCGGTCATGTGCGCCATCCTTAAACCATGGCATCACATTTACCGAGATTTTTGAATGCCTGATTTTCTCCAGGCATTGTGCGGAATCAAGCGGACCTCCCCAGTGAATATGCTGCTTTGCGTTACATTCCAGTGCATCCCAGCCTCCTCCATACACCTCAACGTCCAGTCCGGCTTCTGCCAGCGTACGGATGATTCCTCCCCGCATGAAATTACGGATATAGAGATCGATAAAAATCAGATTCGGAATCGTCTCCTTAAGCTCAGCCTCTGTTACCTGCGGAATCTCACGGCGAATATGTTTCTCTGCAACCTGCTCTAAGAGTCGATCCGGATATTCGAGCAGCTCAGCAATCATCCCCCGGTAAAAAGCTCCATACTCCGGTCCGTTTCGATCAATATATTTATCAAAATGCTCGGGTGGGGTATAATTTCCGGTAAAACATAAATCGCAGGTGCGGTCGCTCCACGGGACAAAATTCTTCCTTTCACAGACCTGTGTTCCGGCAAGTGGCAGGAAATAATCGCTGTCAATCTCGGGGAAAAATCTTTTCATATATAGCATATGATTTCGGTCAATACTAATATGATGATACCCCTTCGGCACCTGCTCTATAAAATGATGATAGTAAAACGGATGATCCACAACGATATTGTAGCAGGGGATTCCAAAGCTTTCCCAGATATAGGTATGATTCTCATCAAGCAGCAGCGTATCCTCCGATATGGCATGAAAATTGAACGTAACCATAACAGTGTTACCACGCTCAATAAAGCGCAGCAGTCTGGAAGCACTGTTAGCCTCTTTTTCAAAGTCAAAAAGCAGAATCTCATGTCCCATTTCCTCAAAAGCCTTTGCAAGCTGTTCACTGAAGTACCCCTGGGTTTCGATTCCGCCTTTGAAAAGTACTATTTTCTTCATAAGTAATTCCTATCCGACAAGATCCACATTCATGCCACGATACGAGATTGCATCCGAGGATTTTTTGTCCTTCTGATAAGGATTCTCCTCGTTATAATACTTAATCTGCGTATTCGTCTCACCGCCGGACACATAGGTTCGCCCACACTCCGGGCAAATGGCAGTATGAATGGACACCGATGCCCTGACCACCTTGCCATTTCCTTTTTCCGCCTTATTATAGGCATTGGCCACATGCTCCTGTTCGTGCGCGCGCACACGACTGGCCGCGGCATTCGGTGAAACATGTGCCGCCGATTTGAAGGACACCATCTCGTCGGAGCCATCCTGATATTTACGATTCTTACAAGTCTCACATTCCGCCGGTGAGGAGCGGTGCCCCGCTTTCTTTTCCGTTGATTCCCCCGGATTTTTCAGAACTCCGCTCGGATCTGTCAGATTTCGTGAAATTCCCGAATAGGACGCATAACCTTCTACTTTTCCAATCATAATAATCCCTCGCACATTACTTAGGCTTGGTTAAAAGATTCCCTTTCTGTCTCTCGAAGAACTCGTCAATTGCAGCGACTATCTGATCTGAGCCCATCGTCTTAAGCAGATATCCTGCCGGCTTAAGAGCAAGCACACTCATGATACTCTGCTTGTCATTTTTACCGGTAAGAAACATAATCGGCAAATCGGCAAATTCCAGCTCGGAGCGAATCATCTGAAAAACCTGTTTTCCATCACAGATCGGCATCTCATAGTCCAAAAGAATCAGATCGGGTCTGCTCAGGGAAAGATGCTTGATCGCCATTGTACCGGAATTGGCAAGACTCACACTGTACTTCTTATCAAGCCAAAGCTTGATGGTACGAAGCATTGTTGCAGAATCATCCACCACCAGTATCTTTTTCTTGTCCAGCCTATAATAATCATCCACGTATTTTTTGATCGTCTCGGCAGCTTCCATTGTATTGATCGGATGCAGAAACACCTCGGTGATCAGCTCTTTGCCAAGCGCCTGTTCTACAATCTTTACCTCCGGAACATCACCAATCACAAAAATCGGAAAACCTGCTTCAATTGCCTTATCTTTCAGAAACGTCAGTGCGGCCCTGTCTGCTACCAGATCCTCGTCTGCATAGACAATCACACCATTAATCGTAACGCGTATTTTATCAAGGACATCTACATCCGCTCTCTCAAGCAAAATATTGTAATACCCCGTCAAGGCTCCCTGCATAGAGGTTATCAAATATCTTGGCTTGCTGAACATAATAACAACATTACGCATCTGTCTTCTCCCCCTGTTTTTCTACCTTTGTTATTAAGTCATCGATACATACTAATGCATTCTCCACATCCAGATTTAAAACAAAAACATCTAATTCTTCGATTTTCTGTTTGCATTCCGATGACAGAACATACTGCTTAAGTCGTTCCATGCAACGGTCTGCCTTATCTACATCAAATTCCTCAATTGCAGAACGAAGCTTCTCCAAAATAAACACTACCTCGTCCTGATCCACCTCAAATTGCTCTGTTTCCTCCTCTTTGACAACCGCCAATTTTTCTTTAAAGCTTGTATAGAGCTCAAGCACTCTCGGTGTCTCGCGTCTGATGGACTCTCTGTCCTCCGCGTTTCCATACTCTTCAAGCTTTAAGAACTCTCCTGAAAGCTCCATCGCACCGATCAAACGCGCAGAGCTCTTAAGCGCATGAACTTCTATGGTATATTCACGGAGCTTATCTTCCTCGAGATATTCCATGACCTGTTTCTTCTTAAAATCAATCAGCGAAGCAAAATCATTCATCAGGCTGCGAAGCATCGTCTCATCGCCCGCATAGGTTAATGCCGTCTGAAGATCAATCCCCTCGATCACAGGAAAAGCTACGCTCTGCTCTTCCGTGCTGATCTGCTCTGTGCTCTCCACGATCAGATTGGAGGGAAGCCACTTCCGCAGCTTCTCAAAAATCTGCTTCATCTCATACGGCTTAAGCAGCCAATCATTCATGCCAGCTTTTAAGAAGGTGTCCTTCATCCCCACAACGCCATTGGCAGTAAGTGCAAGAATCGGGAGATTCTGATAGTAATCTCCTTCCATATTTCGAATCATTATGGTTGCCTCAATACCATCCATTACCGGCATCATATGATCCATGAACACAAGGTCATACCGGTTTGCATTGACAAAACGCACTGCCTCCTGACCATTCTTAGCAACATCCACGGTCATCTTCAGCGGTGACAGAAGGGCAAGTGCTACCTTCAGGTTCATATCATTATCGTCTACCACCAGGATTCTCGCATCCGGTGCAGTGAATTGAGCAAACTTCTCCCCATCTGTAGAACCTTTTTTGATATCCTGATTCAGAATATTAACAAAATTCAGACTGTAGAGCGGCTTGTTCGCAAGTATGACATCCGTATCCACAATGCATTCCATCAACGGATTATGTAATACGCATATTTTCTTTGCTTTAGATCTAAGTTCCTGGTGGCGAAGCTGAAAGCATTTTGCATCTACAAACAGACAGGTCGGCTTTTCCGTTTCGTTAATCTCTTCATACGGCAGACATAACACATGAAAGTTGCTCGCCAGCTTCTCGAGATTGGTCTGTTGTCTCGGATCCTCAAAGCATCCCGCAATGCAAACCGGCGCACCGCTCAAACGTGCAGCGCTGTCCGGTATACAGACCTTCTGACGAATGGAAAATCTGAAAGTACTTCCCTGTCCATAGACGCTCTCCAGCTCAAGCTTTCCACCCATCTGCTCAATGAGTCTAGTCGTGATTGCAAGTCCCAGACCGGTGCCCTCCTGATTGCGCTTCTTCAGCAAATCTTCCTGACTAAACTCCGTGAAGATCAATTCCTGTTCACTCTCTTTGATTCCAATTCCGGTATCCCGGATGGATACTAAGAGCTCCATATTGCCACGACTGGACGGGAAGCATTTAATACTGAGTGTAACACTTCCCTCCTCAGTAAACTTGATTGCATTATCAAGTAAATTAATGATAATCTGACGGATACGAACGGCATCTCCCCTTAGCTTGGCGGGAAGCTCCGCATCAATATCAAAGAACAATTCAATAGGCTTCTTACCGATTCGATTTAAGCAGATTATGCTCAAATCGTTCAGCAGAGACATCGGCTCATAATCCGTCTCAACCATTTTCATTCTTCCCGAGTCGATCATCGAGAAATCAAGAATATCATTGATAATTGCAATCAAACCATTCGCAGAGCTTTTGATGCTGCCCAGGTATTCTCTCTGCTTATCATCCTGACTTTCCCGCAGCAAAACATCCGTCAGGCCGATAATGGCATTCATAGGCGTACGGATCTCATGTGACATGTTAGAAAGGAAGGTGCTCTTCTCCTTGTTTTCGTATTCTGCCTTTTCCTTTAATTTCAGAATCTCTTCGATATATTGCTTGGTATCTGTTACATCAGAAACAAACAGGATATAACCCTGTACCGTATCATGCGTGTCTAACAGATTACATACATATGCCTCATACTTGCGCTTTCCACGTTCAAAGGCAATTTTTTCCTTCTTAC
>CALZEZ010000152.1 GCA_945643825.1 uncultured Lachnospiraceae bacterium | reverse complement strand
TGTCTTTTTCTTTGCATTATAGGAGCCAATTTTGATGGACATGAAAAGGCTTCGGAGGCTGTGAGCAAGGGAGCTACAACCTTAGTAATCAGCCATGAACTGTCAGAGGAACTCATGAACAGGGAGGATCTGACAATCATATGGGTGAAGGATACCAGACTTGCCATGGCATACATTTCTGCCGCATGGTTTGGAAATCCGGCAGATAAGCTTAAAGTGATCGGAATCACAGGGACAAAAGGGAAAACAACGACAACCTATCTTGTCAAATCCATACTGGAGCAGGCAGGGCATAAGGTCGGCCTGGTTGGAACAATAGAGACGATTATTGGTGAGGAACATATTCCTGCATGTAATACGACACCGGAATCCTATATGCTGCAGGAATATTTCGACAGGATGGTAAAGGCTGGGTGTGATACGGTAGTGATGGAGGTGTCCTCTCAGGGACTCAAGCTTCACCGTACCCAGGGCTTTGTCTTTGATTATGGTATTTTTACGAATTTAGAACCGGATCATATAGGACCAAATGAGCATGAATCAATGGAAGATTATATCCGTTGCAAAGGTCTTCTGTTCAGACAATGCAGGATAGGAATTGCTAATTGTGACAGTGAGTATATGGAACAGGTAATGGAAGGACATACATGTCAACTGGAAACATTATCATTGGGACAGGGAGCAGATGTAAAAGCTGATCTGTGGGCGGAGAATATTCATCTTGTAACGAAGCCCGGGGAGATTGGTGTGGCTTTTCATGTAAATGGACTTATGAATATGGATGTAGAGGTTGCTACTCCCGGGAAATTCAGTGTCTACAATGCCCTGACTGCAATTGCAATCTGCCGTCATTTTGGTGTGGAGCAGGATCGGATGAAGGCCGCACTCAAGAAGGCACATGTAAAAGGACGTATTGAGATGGTGCCTGTTTCGGATAAGTTTACACTGATGATTGACTATGCGCACAATGCAATGTCACTCGAGAGTCTGCTGTCGACGCTAAAAGAATACCATCCCCATCGTCTGGTATGTCTCTTTGGCTGTGGCGGAAACCGATCAAGACTGCGACGGTATGAGATGGGTGAGGTGAGCGGAAAACTGGCTGATCTTACAGTGATTACCTCTGATAATCACAGGGATGAGGAACCACAGGCGATTATAGATGATATCCGAACCGGAATTGCCAGAACATCCGGCCAATATATTGAAATATGTGACAGAAAAGAAGCTATCCGGTATTGCATTACACATGGTGAACCGGGGGATATCATTGTTCTTGCCGGAAAGGGGCATGAAGATTATCAGGAGATTAAGGGCGTAAAATACCCCATGGATGAACGTGTGCTGATACAGGAAATAATGGAAGAAAATGAGATGAATTAATGGAAAAAAGCTTTGCGAAGGTGATAATTGATATCTCACATGAGAAAGTCGATCGCCCGTTTGAGTATAAGATTCCGGCTTCTCTTATGGGAAAGCTGGCACCGGGAATGTGTGTGAATGTTCCGTTTGGAAATGGTAATAAGCTACGAAAGGCATATATTCTTGAATTAGAGGAGATACCGGAATTCCCGGCGCCAAAGCTGAAAGAGATTGCCAGCCTGGCAGAAGGACAAAACGGAGTAGAGGAGCAGCTGATTGCACTTGCGGCGTGGATTAAGAGAACCTACGGTTCGACTATGATTCAGGCACTAAAGACTGTATTGCCAGCAAAACAGAAGATTTCAGAGAAGAAAAAGAAAACGATTCTGCGTTTGATCTCGCGAGATGAGGCTGTGGCACTTCAGGCTCAATATATCCGGAAACACCAGACTGCAAAGGCGAGAGTGTTAGAAGAATTAACAGAGCAGGAATGCCTGCCATACGAACTTGTGACAGAAAAGCTGCATGTAGGGAAAGCTACGCTGCAGAGCCTGGAGAAAGAGCTTGTTCTAAAGGTGGTGAGTGAGGATGTCTATCGGGACCCGGTTGGTACATTGCAGGCGAAAAAATGTGAGGAAAAGGTTCTAAGTGATGAGCAGAAGAGAATTATTTCAACAGTTTTGGAAGAGTATGATAATGGTTCGCCCGGCTGCTATCTGATTCATGGCATTACGGGAAGTGGCAAGACAGAGGTGTATATTCGTCTCATAGAGCAGATGTGCAGGCGGGGCAGACAGACGATTGTTCTGATTCCGGAGATTGCGCTGACCTATCAGACTCTGATGCGCTTCTATCAGCACTTTGGAAATCGCGTATCGGTTTTGAACTCTACCCTATCAGCAGGCGAGAAATATGATCAGATTAAGCGGGCAAGGGATGGAGATATTGACATCATAATTGGACCGCGGTCGGCTCTATTCACTCCTTTTCCAAAACTGGGATTAATTATTATGGATGAGGAGCATGAAAGCAGCTATAAGAGTGACGCTGTGCCGAGATTCCATGCGAGGGAAACGGCACAGGAGCTGGCGAGGATGTGTGGAGCGAGTCTGGTTTTGGGTTCGGCGACACCATCCTTGGAGGCTTATTATCGGGCGCAGAACGGTGATTATCGGCTGTTTGAACTAAACAGGAGGCTGACCGGCGGTAGCTTGCCCACGGTGCATGTTGTTGACCTTAGAAAGGAACTTAAAGAGGGAAACCGTTCCGTATTTAGCCGGAAATTGCAGGAACTGATGAAAGACCGGTTAACCAGAGGAGAGCAGATTATGCTGTTTCTCAACCGACGGGGATATGCAGGATTTATCTCATGCAGAGCCTGCGGACTGGTACTCAAATGTCCGCACTGTGATGTTTCCTTGTCCGAGCATAAGGACGGAAAATTACGATGTCATTACTGTGGTTATGAGCAAAGCATGGTTTCTAAATGTCCGGAGTGCGGCTCGCCATATATTATGGGCTTCAAGGCAGGGACGCAGCAGATCGAGGAACAGATTAAAATACGATATCCAAAGGCAAGGGTACTGCGGATGGATGCAGATACGACGAGCACAAAGGATAGCTATGAGGAAATTCTTGCGGCCTTTTCTGAGGAGAAAGCAGATATTCTGCTCGGAACGCAGATGATTGTTAAGGGGCATGATTTTCCTAAGGTTACATTGGTCGGTGTGCTCGCTGCGGATCTTTCTCCTTTTGCATCCGATTATCGCGCCGGAGAGAGAACCTTCCAGCTTCTCACGCAGGCTGCCGGACGGGCGGGACGCGGGAAACTGCCGGGTGAAGTTGTGATACAGACGTATCAGCCGGAGCACTATAGTATTGCTCATGCGGCAAAACAGGATTATAAAGGGTTTTATGAGGAAGAGCTTCTTTACCGGGAGCTTATGAGCTATCCACCGGTGTCACATATGATGGCATTTCTTCTTCAGATGTCGAATGAGAAAAAGGGAAAAATCTACATTGAACAGATTGCTTCACTTGTCAAAAACAGATTTTGCGGGCATAATATTGTAACGATAGGACCATCATCAGCAATGATAGGCAAAATAAATGATGTTTATCGTTTTGTCTTCTATATCAAATGCGGACAGTCTGAAGAATTGGAAAAGATTCGGGAATGTATTGAACAATATATGGAAGAGAATGAGATGGAGGATTGCAATACTTCGTTTGATTTTGATCCCTGTCATATTTACTAGGAATGGAGAAAAACAATGGCTATTAGAACAATCAGAGAAATGGGAGAAACGGTTTTGGAGAAGCCCTGCAAGGAGGTGACCGAGATGACGGATCGCCTGCAGGTGCTGATCGATGATATGATTGATACACTATATGATGCGAATGGGGTGGGTTTAGCGGCTCCTCAGGTGGGCATACTAAAACGGATTGTGGTGATTGACACGACCGGGGACAATCTGCTGGTTCTGATAAATCCCAGAATCATTGAGAGTGATGGGGAGCAGACCGGATATGAAGGATGTCTTAGTGTTCCCGGAAAGAGTGGAATTGTTACAAGGCCCAATTATGTAAAGGTTACGGCCCTGGATCGACAGATGCAGCAGATAACGGTAGAGGGAACCGAATTACTTGCAAGAGCCCTGTGCCATGAGCTGGATCATTTGGATGGACATCTGTATGTTGAGAAGGTCGAAGGTCGACTGGTGGATAACAGAGAACTCATGAACCAGAGAGAGGAAGAGGAATGAAGATAGTTTTTATGGGTACTCCCGATTTTGCCGCGGCTTCGCTTGAGGCAATTCTGAATGCCGGGTATGAGGTGACGGCTGTTGTGACACAGCCGGACAAACCACAGGGAAGAAGTGACAAGCTGATTCCATCGCCCGTAAAAAGGGTTGCGCTTGAGCATGGTCTTGCTGTTTTGCAGCCGGAGCGGATTAAAAGGCCGGAGGAAATAGAGAAATTGAGGCAGTTTCCAGCCGATTTGTATGTGGTGGCTGCTTTTGGTCAGATTCTTTCCAAAGAGATTCTGGATATGCCGCGTCTTGGCTGTGTTAATATCCACGCTTCCCTGTTACCCAAATATCGCGGAGCAGCACCGATTCAGTGGTCCATACTAAATGGTGAGAGTGAAACGGGAATTACAATCATGCAGATGGGTTTAGGGATCGATGAGGGCGACATTCTTTTTCAAAGTCGTGTTCCGATTCTTCCAACAGATACCGGA
>CALZEZ010000151.1 GCA_945643825.1 uncultured Lachnospiraceae bacterium | reverse complement strand
AGAACATTCTTCTGCAAAACAACAGAAACCTCATCTCGGAGAGTATTGATGTCATATTCTCTGACATCCCTGCCACCAACATAAACCGTTCCATCCGTAACATCATAAAGCCTGCTGATCAGATTCACCAACGATGTTTTTGCGCTGCCTGTTCCACCGATAATGCCAATGGTTTCTCCGGATTTTATTTCAAGGTTAATATCCTTAAGTACCGGCTCTCCACTCTCCTTCTTATATGAAAACTGAACATTTTCAAATCGAATGGAACCATCCTTTACATCGTAAACCGGATTCTCCGGATTCGTGATATCCGGTTTGTCATTGATAACCTGCGTGACACGCTCTGCACTGGCCACACTCATGGTCAGCATAACAAAAATCATGGAGACCATCATCAGACTCATCAGAATATTCATGCAATAGGTCAAAAGGCTCATCAGTTCACCGGTTGAGAGCTCTGTTCCAACAATCATCTTTGCTCCAAACCAGCTGATTACCAGAATACAAGCATAAACCGTAAACTGCATCAGAGGTGCATTCAATACAACAATTTTCTCTGCGCGCATGCACATGTCATAAATATTCTGGCTTGCCTTCTTCATTCGGCTTATCTCGTATTCTTCCCTGTTATATGCCTTTACCACTCGAACCGCAGACACATTCTCCTGTACACTGGAATTAAGCTCGTCAAATTTCTGAAACATCTCTCTGAAATACTTATTAGCCCTTGGAAGCAAAATGGCAATGCAGCCTCCCAGAAAGACAACAGCTACAAGATAAGTACATGACAGCTTGGCATTGATTGAAAACGCCATAAACATGGCTATAATAAGGGATGCCGGTGCTCGCATGCACATTCTGAGAACCATCTGATATGCATTCTGCAAGGTTGTGACATCCGTTGTCAGTCTCGTAATCAGTCCTGCTGTGGAATATTTATCAATATTGGAAAAAGAAAATGTCTGAATATTTGTGTACATGGCCTGCCGGAGATTCTTTGCAAATCCGGCTGAAGCTCTGGCTCCATACTTACCGCCCATAATTCCGGCAAATAAACCGACTCCCGCAACAAAAACCATACAGATTCCGATTTTGATTATGTGCCCGATGTTTCCCTGCGTTACGCCCCGATCAATGATAGACGCCATAAGCATCGGAATGATCATTTCCATGATGACCTCTAAAATCATAAACATAGGTGTTAAAAAGGAGTCTCTCTTATACTCTTTTACTTGTGCCAACAATGTCTTAATCATTTTATGTATCCTTCCAATTTCACCAAAAGTTTCATAACTATTTTACTTTCCTTTATTTGTAACTTCAACAAACATAATCTTAAAAAAATATAAAATTTGACGGAAAGCTTATTTTCTAGTATAATTTCCCTTTGTCTATCAGTGAGGTGATTTATGTTTTCCAGATTCTATTGGGTTCTTCTAAGAAATCTTCATCATCTGTATATGATTCCCCAGATGGGGTATATGGCAAAGCATCCCGAAAAGTATTCGGAAGAAAAGCGTTATGCTACCAATGTTTTATGCGTTCGACGGATGTGCAAGCCCGGACGTATCACTACCATCGGCTGCGGTGTGGAGAATCTCCCAAAGGAGGGCGGCTATATCATGTGCCCGAATCATCAGGGCAAATATGACGCTCTGGGTATTTTTCTCACGCATCATAAACCCTGCTCCATTGTAATGGATATTGAAAAATCCTATTTTCCGCTGACAAAACAGTTTATTGATAATGTGCAGGGGAAACGGCTTGACACCAAGAATGTAAGGCAATCCATCCGAATTATTAAAGAAATGGCTGACGAAGCAAAGAAAGGGCGTAAATTTATTATTTTTCCGGAAGGCGGCTACTGTCACAATGGAAACAATACTACTACCTTCAAGCCGGGAGCATTCAAAAGTGCTGTTTGGGCAAGATGCCCCATTGTACCCGTCGTTTTGATAAACTCCTACCTTTGTTTCGAATATCACAGTCTAAAACCAGTCACAACCTATGTCTATTATCTGAAACCACTCTATTATGATGATTACAAGAATATGACAACAGTCGAGATCGCCACACTTGTTCAGAACCGCATTCAGAAAATCTTAGATCAGTATAAATCCGGAACACTTAAGCTTCCAGAATAAATCTATCTATCACTTCCGCAACACCACCCTGATTATTATTCAGGGTGGTGATATAATCTGCCCTTTCTTTTACCTTTGGATCCCCATTACACATACAGACACCGATTCCAGCACGTTCTATCATAGAAATATCATTCTCGGCATCCCCACATCCAATGGTATCCTCCAGCGCAACGTTTAAATAATTGCACAAGAATTCCAATGCCTCTCCTTTAGAGACACCATGTCCCACAATCTCTAATAATTCCGGACAGGAAAAATACGTGTCTATGAGGTTTCCTCCCATACGGTTGATTTCCTCCTGAACCCGGCAAAGCTTTCCCGTGTCGGCAAAATCAATCACTAAAACCTTTGACGGGGCTTCTTTCAGTGTCTCAAACACCTCCGGTATTACACGATATGTCATAGCAACCCTGCGACAGTATTCCACCACCTCATCGTCGTCATATGGTGTGAGAACCTGCTCATCATCATAGGTCTGTATATGAAGACCTGCCTGCTTACAGATATGGTAGGCCTCTCTTGCACACTCCACCGGCACCGTCTTATGATACAAGCTTTTTCCTGCCCCCAAATCATACACCTGTGCACCATTATAGGCAATACAATAACACCCCTGCTTGTTCAGACCAAGTCGTGTTGCCTGCGCTATGGCACTCGGAAGTGCTCTTCCGGTCGCAATGATAACCTTATGTCCAGCTTCCAGCATCTTCTCAACAGCTTTCCTGTTCTTTTCCGGCACAAGCTTTTCATCATTTAGAAAGGTTCCGTCTAAATCCGTAAATAAACATTTCATTTTGATAATCCTGCCAAATAATTGATAAACTGCTGTGCAGTTCTCCCCGAGATTCCTCCGTGGCTAAGCTCCCACTGATTGGCCTGTGCCAAAAGCTCCCTCTCATCTATCGAAAGCCCCTGCCGTTCCGCAAGCTCCCTTACGATAGCAAAATACTCCTTTTGCGAAGGCTTTGAGAAGCTGATTGTGACACCGAAACGATGAACCAGCGATAGCTTCTCTTCCATAGTGTCAGACTTGTGCATACCGTTGTCATTTTGTACATCATCCCTATCACTCCAGCTCTCTTTTATCAGATGCCTTCGGTTACTGGTAGCATAGATCAGAATATTTTCCGGCTTTGTTTCTACTCCGCCCTCAATAACAGCCTTTAAGAATTTGTATTCGATTTCAAACTCTTCAAAGGATAGATCATCCATATAAATAATAAAGCGATAATTTCTGTTTTTGATCCGGGCAATCACATTCGACAGATCCTTAAACTGGTGTTTATAGATTTCTATCATACGAAGTCCCTGATCATAATACTCATTGACAATTGCCTTAATGCTCGTTGATTTACCGGTTCCGCTGTCTCCGAATAACAGAACATTATTGGCTTTTCTTCCTGCCACAAAAGCCTCTGTGTTTTCACGCAGCTTTTTCTTCTGAATCTCATATCCGACAAGATCATCCAGAACAACCTTATCCATATTGTTAATCGGAAGAAACTCTACCGGACCGCTCTGTGTATCACTGATACGAAAAGCCTTGTTTAGACCAAACATTCCCACACCATAAGCTTTGTAGAAATCAGTAACTGCAACAAAAAAATCCTCTGCACTCTCTGCCTTCTCAAGTCGCTGCGACAGAGCCTGAACCTTTTCACTTACATTTTTATTATACATCAGCTCCTTTTTTCCGATTGCATGATAATCTGACAGGATGGAAAAGCAGTTAATGCCAAGGTTTTTTTCTATTTTTTCAAAATTGTAGTGAAAAAGCTCATAGAAAACCTGAAAATCATTTTTTGCAAACAAATTGACACTCCCTTTATTTGCACCAACCTTTTCGCAGGTTAAGCTGAACGGATTCTCATTTGTAATAAGCAAAAAAGTGAGATAATTATGCCATAGATTCTTATCAAACCCATAATCCGTTGCCACTTCCAGTAATTTTCTAATCTGTGTATAAATATCCCGTATCAGCTCTGCATCTGTATTTCCTTCTTCATCAGGGTTCTGTCTGAGTTCAAACCGACGCATGATCTCTCCCAGACGAAATAATATGGTATCTTCCCGAAGAGTACCATACATCATAAGCTTTGCAATCTCCTGATACATGAATTCATCCTCCTGTTCCTTCTGAAACTCTTAAAAGTCTAACGTTTTTTTTCTCAATATGCAAGTGTGAAATTGAAATTAAACAGTCCAGGTGCTATACTAAAAAATCATAAAATAGGAAATGGAGAACTCCCATGAAAATAACAGATATACGTCTATCTATCCTCTCCGTGCCTCTGCGTGTTCCTTTCAAAACAGCCCTGCGCACCGTTTGCTCTGTTGAAGACATCATCGTTGAGATCCTGACCGATACCGGAGCTGTCGGGTATGGAGAAGCCCCTCCTACCGGAGCGGTCACCGGTGATACCTCCGGAGCAATCATCGGGGCAATTCGTGATCACATCGCCCCCAAATTAA